>JAJRPK010000053.1 GCA_024280785.1 Gammaproteobacteria bacterium | reverse complement strand
CCATTGATTGTTAATTGAGTTTGGAACGGGTTGGCTGAAGAATGGTTTTTGGTTTCGATCAAACGAACTTTGATGCGGTGCTGTTTGTTGATCAGAATAAGGTCATCAAAGAAATGCTGCTGACAGAGTTTGAGGCAGTATTAGACGGGGTAGTGGGTGAACCAGAGTTTGCCGATACAACTTGTCATGCTGTTTATCTAAAAATTGATCTTCAATTAAATATTGTTGGTGCGGTTTTCTTTCTTATTACATTTGATAATAAGGGGGCGGCCGATCGACGCTGGAATATTCCGCTCGCTCAAATGGTTGAAACTGCTGCATTTGGTTTAGAGCTAAATGGCGTGCGGTTGAGGATTGCCTGCCGGAGTCAATGTCAAATTCCTTGGCATCAACAAGACCTGTGGGAGCCAGACCTTTCCATCGGATCCAGTACGCTCAAAATGCTTTCGACTAGTATCAAGGCTAATCGTTTAGGGCTGTTGGTCGATAATGCAGGTGCACCGCCACTGTTGCATCACAGCATTGAATCCAGTGGAACGCTGATACACGATCACGATATAGGTGAGGACGCTCGGGCCGTTAGAGAGATGTGTGAAGGCATTAGTGACGGTCAAGGTAGCGACGCTCAAAGTAGTCGTGAAGAAGAGCGCTATAGGATGGCGCAAAACATCAAAAAGCAACGGTTATTTATTGCCAGTTTAAAAGCTCGTCAACAGGTTGAACTTGAAGGGCAGCGGGCTCAGTTTGCCAAAGATCTAGAATCTATGGCAACTACGACTAAAGCATTGCAATTGAGCAATGACGATTTAGACAAAAATTATGCACGAACAATGGCTGAGCTAGAAGATAAAGAGCAACTGTTTAAGAGGCAAAGTTCTGAGTATGAAACGCAGATCGCTCGTGTTCTCGATCAGCATGGGGTAAATCACAAGGAATTAAAAGAGCAGTATCAAAAAGACTTTCGGCGCAAACTGATTGAGCAAACGAGTAAGCTCGAAGAAAAGTTGGAGATGCGCGAAGTAGAAGTTTTTTACCGGGAAGAGCAGATTAATCGATTTAAAAAAGAGATTGCTGATTTACAAAGTCAATGTAAAAAGCTGCAATCCCAGACGGTAGATTCGGAAATAGTTAGTTTGGTAGAGCACGGTGTTCATTTTGTCATTACGCAGCCTGGTCTAGGGCCTATAAGCATTGAGTCTAAGGATTTGTCTAGCTTCAATGCCTCTCCCAATGCATATTTGGCCGATAGACTGGGCGTGGAGTTACAGACCTATGAGGCCTGGTTAGCTCATGTTAAATCACCCTTGTGTCTGGGTGATCTTCGAACCGGAGAGGCTTGTGGTGCTTCAGTCGAAGAAGTTAGTACGCCGCAAGAATTTGTTAGCAGTGTTTCAGATCGCTGTTCTGTTCACCAACAAAGTAATTTAACCGCTGTTAATGGCCGGTGATAATAAGAGAAAATGTGGTTAAATACGCTATCATTTGCAAAAAATCGTACCAACTAAAACCGCCAGAGAAATACTAATTAGTTTGTGAGAAGGATTACGCATAAGGATTAGTTGCAAGGATAGTCATCCCCCTTAACTATAACAATCGTCTTGTCTTTTTATGATTTTGGAAACCGCTGATTTATTTTCTGAGCTGGAAGTTGAAGCTTTTGATATTCCATTGTTTAGTGGTTTTGGTACTCGTATTTATCTCGTGCGTGTCGATCGTATAAAGTTAGCTCGCAATAGTTGGGTTGGGGGCAATAAAGTTTTTAAATTGCTGCCGAATATTCAGTCTGCCCTCGATAAAAAACTAACACAAATTATTAGCTTTGGTGGATCGTGGTCCAATCATTTGCACGCACTGGCGGCAGCAGGCGAGGCATTCCAGCTAAAAACAGTCGGTATTGTGCGTGGCGAACGATCTATACAGTTGACTCCTACGTTGAGAGATGCCCGTGATAGGGGTATGCGATTGCAATTTGTTACACGACAAGACTTTCGTGATTTGCAGTATCCGTCCGCAGAAAAAGCGTTATTATCTCAGTTTGGTGACGGTTTGGTAGTACCGGTTGGTGGTAGCAATGTAGAAGGTCTGCTCGGAACATTAAAAATGGGTGAACTCGTACTTCAAAATTTGCCTGGCGATGTTGCCGACATTTGGTTGCCCACGGCCACAGGTGGCACGCATGCAGGTATGGCCGCTGCTTGCTTGTCTGCCGCTTATTCACCCAGTAAAACACTAGAGACAAAAAATTTAAAACGACAGGAATGGCTAAAAACGTCCCCAGTATTAGATGCTAGATATCCTGTGCCGAGAGTGGCTGTCCCGAGGGTGACTGGGGTTAACGTACTAAGACATGCAAGCATTGAGCAGGATATCGAGGAATTTATTGGGCTAATAGTGCCTGAGGCGTACAAAAAACTTTCAGAAAAGGGAACTGCATCGCAGGCTTGGCGGGTATTGAATCAGTACCATTGCGGTGGCTATGCTAGGGTAAATAAAGAGCTACTGAACTTTCATAAACAGCTAGAAAAGGAACTCAGCGAGCCGATTGATCAGGTGTACATGGCTAAGGTATTGTACGCATTATGGTGCACTCTGAAGGCAGGTGAATTGACGGATTGTCGGTCTATTGCGGTTGTCCACACAGGGGGTCAACAGGGGCGGCGAGGGTTAAAAGAGTGAGAGACTGATAGTATTCTCTGCAAACATGATTTTGTTGAAATGAAACTTTATCAGTGGCTTGATTTGCACTGGAAAATTCAAAAAATAGGATAGCTTAATGTCGTCAGCAGATAATGTGTCTATAGAAATTTTGCGGTCTTTTGTGCCCCTAAATATTTTATCAGACGATCACTTGCGTACGGTTTCGCGAGACGTTGAAATGGATTTCGCATTGCGAGGACAGCCTGTTGTGTCTGGTTCAGACCTACAAGAAAAACATCTGTTTCTCGTGAGTGGAAAGTTAGGTGTAATCGATGGTCAAGGTATAGAAACAACGGTTATCGGTGGAACTTCCGGGAGTTCATTGTCGATAGCTGATGGCCAGCCTAACTCGTGCTCAGTTGAGGCTATAGAAGATAGTCAGATTTTTATGATCGATAGAGAGTTTTTAGATGCAATGCTGTGTTGGGATCAAGTGGCAAAGACTTTGATGCTAGATTTTAGAGCGGATAGGCAATTCGACGAAGATGCGAGTTGGATGCAAACTTTACTTGAGTCCAATCTTTTTCACAAAATTCCTCCCTACAATGTAAAAAAGGTATTCGATAAATTTCAGTCTCGAGTGGTTCAATCGGGAGAAACTATTGTTCGTCAGGGCGAGCAAGGGGATGAGTGCTTTATTATTAAAGAAGGCGTTGCGCTAGTAAGTTACGCAGAAGATGACTCATCAGATCCGCAGATAGTAGCAGAATTGCTGCCGGGCCGATGTTTTGGCGAGGATGCATTGTTGAACAAAACGACCCGTAACGCTACAGTGATAATGGAGACTAACGGGGTTCTTATGTGCTTGAGAAAACAGGATTTCTTTTCGTTGTTGGCAGAGCCGAAAGTGGAAAATTTAAATTTTGATGCAGCGGCCGAAGAGGTTCATCAAGGGGCGCAATGGCTAGATGTTAGGTCGCAGCAAGAATTTGATATCCACCATCGTACTGGGGCATTTCATCTCCCTATGCACTTAATGAGTTTAAAGTCACGTTTAATGGATAGTAAAAAAACATACATTGCTTATTGCTCGACTGGCCGGCGGGCCTCTACTGCTGCTTACTTACTAAGCCAGCAGGGCTATAATGTTGTTGCCTTGGGTGGCGCAGTACCCTTTCAGGCATAAAGTTTTGAAAAAACTTGCATTTGAGGTTGAAATTCGACAATCTTAAGCGGCGTAAATAAAGCTGTGTTATCAACTTTCTAGCCAATTATCTGGTACAACAAAGCACTGACTGGTGATATGTGGTGCAGCTTTCGCTGCTTTATGCGAGAGTTTTTTCCTGTATACAAATAGTCGCGAGTGCTCGCTGTTATTATTCGAAATTTCTTTGATTGCGCGATAAACTCCGGTGTTGGGAATAGCAGAGTTACTGTTTGGCGAGCGATCCAGCAGCTGATTTAGGCCGCTGTTAGTATCCAGCCAAAACGGTTTTAATAACTGGACGTATTCAATCGAGCCAGAGCAAACTAGCTCACCCCACTCTGATTGCAGCAACCAAAAACCACGTAGATGATGAAGGTTTAACCTTGCTGGCCCCGGCTTCTCTTTTTTCTTGTTGACAAGGGAATCAGTTTGAAGAAGTGATTTTGTGGATGCGCGATAAAATAGTCTACCGCCGATATGAATGCTTTTTGCCAATGGTCGTTGTGGGCAGTAGTTTTCATTGGCGAGGTTAATGTGAGCAAGCAGTTGTTCGCCAGCAATTTTTTGATCGGCCAAATTTATTTGTTGGTTAATACAATGGTTGAGCTTTAAATCCAGTCGGTCTCTTTTTGTAGGTCCAAGCCAACTGTTCCATGATGGAGTGTCATCTCGGCTCGCCAGAAAAAATTTGCAGGAAATTTCCAAGTGAACAACACCGAGTTTTTCGTGTCGGTAGATAATGTCAAACTCTCCTAGATCAATTTTGTTTTCTCTAGCTGATAAATTAGCAGCAAGTAATTGCGTTTTATTGTTATTGGCTAAAAAGTACTGCCATAAGCGCTCGTAATAAATTCCCAGTTTGTGCTGTCCTTTGCATTGCAAATATTGGATTAAGCTCTCGGCCTGTCGGTCCAGTTGTAATAACCAGCGTTGGTAGTAACGGTCGAGAGAAAATATCGGGGGTAGGGAATGGTCTTGGAAAGAGAAAGAGGGTGCTCTGGCGATACCGTGCATTTGGGAATTTAAGTTTTGAAAATCAATCTGAGTAGAAGTCATTCTCAATAAAGGTTCGCCAAATACAGCGTTGGCGAGCATTCTTACTTCGCGAGTTTGTAATGAGTCTATAAATGTTGCTGGATGCTTAATGTGAATCGATGGTTCGTTCAATGATTTAGTCCTCGTATTTTCTCCTTTTACTTGACCTTGTGTATATTGGCTCCGATGAATAAGCTGTGATTTTTAAAATACTGGCGACAAATATAACAGCATTTACTAACACGCCGATAAAAAGATTAACCTTTATGAAAATTGAAAGGTTCAGTATTTAATAGAAAGCCTTTATAATTGGCGCTGGCTTATTCGACATTCACCCGATCTACCACAGCGTAGAAAATTAGAGTATATAAACACCAAAATGATATCGCAATTTCGCAACATTGGACTAATTGGTCGTGTAGATAGCAGTGCCGCGGTAGAGGAGTCTGTTCGCACTTTAGTGCATTTACTAGAACAGCGCGCATTAACTGTCATTCTTGAAGAGGAAACATCTCGGGCGCTTGGTAGACATAGCTTGCAGGTCGCCACCCGTAAACTTATTGGTGAAGTCTGTGATATGGTCATTGTCGTTGGTGGGGACGGAAGTCTGTTGGGGGCGGCAAGAGATTTAGCTCGCCACGATGTGCCTGTGCTAGGGATCAATCGTGGAAAACTGGGCTTTCTCACTGACATTGCTTCAGGCGCGGTAGAAAGTGGTGTATCAAAAGTTTTAGACGGACACTATGAAATCGAAAGCCGTTTTTTACTTGAAACCGAGTTGAAGCGTGGGGGCGCGCCGGTTGGACAATCGGATGCGCTTAATGATGTGGTGTTACACAGTGGCCAGGCGCCGAAAATGTTAAGTTTTGAGTTGTATATTGAAGGTGAGTTTGTTTATTCGCAACGCTCTGATGGATTGATTGTGTCGACACCAACAGGTTCAACGGCCTATTCACTGTCGGGTGGCGGCCCTATTATGCATCCTCGATTAAACGCAATTGTGTTAGTGCCGATGTTTCCCCACGCTTTAAGCAGTCGCCCTTTAGTAATCGACGGTAACAGTGAAATAAAAATAATTATCGGCGACAACAATCCGGAATCGCCCCGCGTTAGCTGTGACGGTCAGGTAAATATGGGCGCGCAACCTGGCGATGTACTCTATATTCGAAAAAAATCTCGCAAGCTAAAGCTGATTCACCCTGAGGGTCACGTTTTTTATCAAACCTGCCGAGACAAGTTAGGCTGGGGTGCCCAGTTAATTGGCGACTGACGTTTTCTGTTGTCTAACGTTAAAACAATGCTGGTGTATATAAATATACATGAATAAAATACTTACTACAGGGTGACGACTTTGCTCAAAGTCTTGGAAGCTCCGTTAGATCAAAACTTACATGCTTTATCTGTGTATTGGTGGCAGCAAGAATTACCGCATAAAATATCTGAAGTCAGTGGATGCCAAGTTATTTGGATAGAATCTGCACACCTTCAGGCACGCATACTTGATGATTATCAAGCATTTTGCGATGGTCGGCTCGCAATAAAATTAGAGGCACGTCAGCGGCCTCCCATTATGACGAGTTTGCTTGGTATGACTTCAAGCTTAATTCGCGATTACCCTATAACTCTGGTTTTAGTCGGGTTAAGTGTGTTGGGTTTTCTATTGGTTGAATTGGATCAAAAAGCTATAGTCGACTTGTTGAGAATTCAGTCGGTAGATAGCAGCTCATTTTCGGCGTCTTTAAATTTAAATGCGCGAATTTCTCCGGCAGAATATTTGTCTCATGGTCAATATTGGCGATTGATAACGCCTATATTTTTGCATTTTGGTTGGGTACATATCACGTTCAATATGCTATGGCTGTGGGAATTGGGACGCCGGATAGAAAAACAGGGCGGCGCCATTCACTTTGTTAGTGTGGTTTTTTTTATCGGTATCGCATCTAATCTCTATCAGGCGGCCAGTACCCCCTACGATTTTTTTGGTGGGATGTCGGGGGTTATTTTCGGACTCCTTGGCTATTGTGCTGTGTTTAATTTTATCGTCCCGCAAAAATTATTAAGTTTGCCAAAAGAGCTTTACATAATTATGTTGATCTCATTATTTGTGGGAATGTCGGGTATTTTTGACTTTCTTGGAAAGGTAGCAAATGCGGCACATTTAAGTGGGTTAGTATGGGGTGCCTTTATCGGCCTACCCAGTGCGCTATTGGCGCGATTCTTTTTTACTGACAAGAAGGCTGAATCGAATGATGGGTCAAAGTAGCCATCAAGCAGCAGTGGCCTGTGCCTACTGGCGGCCAAAAATAAGATAACGAACCTCTAGCTATGCTAGTGGTGATACTCTCTCGCACCCTGGCAATATTTTAGTAGAAGTAAAAAAATGAACGAATTCTATGAAAAAAGTCGTCGCTTGAGCCCAGATATTTATCGTCGATTTACAACGGCAATAGAGTTAGGCAAGTGGCCAGATGGAAAAGAGTTAACTGACGAGCAGAAAACGACGGTAATGGAAGCCGTTATTATCTATGAAAGTGCTTCTTTACCTGACGGTATGCGGACAGGTGATGTCAAAGATAAGTGCCGTGGTGACAGCGAGGCAGAGTCCAAGGGCCTACGTTGGCAGTGAATGAAGTAAACGAGAGCTTTATCGCGCTGTGTCGATTAACCATCTTTTACGCTGGCTTATGTAATGTAGACTCTATGTCACTTGCAGAAAAATGGGCGAGTGGGACAAGTTAATAGGAGAAACTTACAAAATGACCGATTTTAGTGGTCGCTTACGAAAAATGCAGGTTCAACTATCGGAACAAGGTGGCGCGCAGGTTCGATACGATATGGTTTTAGATAGTCATAGGATTAACCTGAATCTGCATTTGGGTAAGACTCTTCGGCTAGTGCACAGTGGAGAAATCAATTGTATTCATTGCGATCGGAAAATAAAAAAGAGTTTTAATCAGGGATATTGTTATCCCTGTTTTAAATCGTTAGCCCAATGTGACTTGTGCATTATGAGTCCAGAAAGGTGCCATTACGATGCGGGAACTTGCCGTGAGCCAGAGTGGGGCGAGGAATTCTGCATGCAAGACCACTACGTTTATTTGGCAAACTCATCTGGTTTAAAAGTAGGTATTACTCGGGGCACACAAATTCCTACGCGCTGGATTGATCAGGGAGCGATTCAAGCAATCCCCGTATACAGAGTAAAAACGCGGCACTACGCGGGTTTAGTTGAAGTGGTTTTTAAGCAGCATGTTGCGGATAAAACTAATTGGCGAGCTATGTTAAAAGGTAGTCCAGAACTGTTGGATTTGACGACAAAAGCTGAAGAGCTAAAAGCACAGGTGGCTGTCGAGGTTACTGCATTCAATGACCAATACGGTTTGCAGTCAGTGCAGGAATGCAACGATGTTATACCAACTACTATTGAGTACCCAGTACTAGAGTATCCAGTGAAAGTGACGTCACAAAATTTTGATAAAACACCAGAAATTACTGGAACGTTGATGGGTATCAAGGGGCAGTATCTTATTTTGGACTCCGGCGTGCTGAATTTGCGGAAGTTTGCTGGTTATCACATTACTCTGTCTATTTAAGTATTAGTTAATATTTTGGAGAAATACTATGGCCGACGGAAAAACAAGTTCAGCCGTTAGCTCAGATAAGTCTGTGGCAACTAAGGCGACGTATTTAAAAGACTATCGTGCGCCAGATTTCCTTATCGATTCGACTCAATTAGACTTTGACTTGGGGAGAAACATTTCACGGGTTAGCTCTGTTTTGTCGGTGAGAAAAAACCCTGTTAGCGATTCGGCAGATGCCAGCTTAGTGTTAAATGGTGAAGATTTAAACTTAATTTCTATCGATATCGATGGCAGGTCATTAGCAGATACCGATTATTGTTTGGATGGCTCGACGCTGCAACTTAGTAATTTGCCCGATGCCTTTGAACTATGCATAGTGACTCAAATTGATCCGGCAAAGAACTTGAAGTTGGAAGGCTTGTACCTGTCCGATGGCATGTATTGTACACAATGTGAAGCTGAAGGTTTTAGACGTATTACTTATTATCTTGATCGTCCCGACGTCATGTCGGTATTTACTACTAAAATCACTGCCGATGCGAGCCGCTATCCAGTGCTGCTTTCTAATGGCAACGAAGTAGGAAGAGGGCGGTTAACTGATGGTCGGCATTGGGTAGAGTGGCATGATCCGTTTAAAAAACCTGCTTATTTATTTGCCTTGGTAGCGGGTGATTTAGAGTTGGTAGAAGATTCTTTTACTACTCAGTCTGGCCGTAAGGTTGCTCTGCGGATTTATGTCGAAGAGAAAGACGTGGACAAATGCGGGCATGCTATACAGTCCTTACAAGCGGCGATGACATGGGATGAAAAGGTTTATGGGCGAGAGTACGATTTAGATTTGTATATGATTGTCGCCGTAGATTTTTTCAACATGGGTGCGATGGAAAATAAAGGGCTCAATATTTTTAATACATCTTGTGTGCTCGCTCATCCTTCGACTCAGTCCGATATTGCATTTCAGCGGGTGGAAGGGGTTGTTGCGCACGAGTATTTTCACAATTGGTCCGGCAATCGAGTGACCTGCAGAGATTGGTTTCAGTTAAGCCTTAAAGAAGGTTTTACCGTTTTTCGAGATGCTTGTTTTTCTGCCGATATGAATTCCGCAACCGTTAAAAGAATCGAAGACGTTAGTCTTTTGCGCTCTGCACAGTTTGCCGAAGATAGTGGCCCTATGTCGCATCCTATCAGGCCTGAATCTTACATCGAAATTTCTAATTTTTACACGTTGACGATTTATGAAAAGGGTGCTGAAGTTATCCGAATGATGCATCAACTGTTAGGGGCAGAAACGTTTAGATTGGGTAGCGATTTATACTTTGATCGGCATGATGGCCAAGCAGTGACTTGTGAGGATTTTGTGTGTGCAATGGAGGATGCCAGTGGAATCGATTTAACTCAATTTCGACTCTGGTATGCAAAATCCGGAACACCAAACCTGGAGGTTGCTGATTCTTGGGACAAGAGTAATGGAATTTATACTTTGACGATAAACCAAAGTTGTCGATCTATGCCGGGAAGCGGGGAGAGTGAACCTTTCTTTATTCCGCTAAGGGTTGCATTATTGTCAGATCAAGGTTTGGAACATTTTTCCATTGTTGGATTGGTAGGGTCCAGAGATAAGAATAAAGAGACGAATAAAGAGATGAGTACGGAGGCAGTGTTAGAGCTATGTGAGCGAAACCAGACTTGGCAATTTAGTGGATTAAAGAGCAAGCCAGTACCGTCTTTATTGCGCGGATTCTCTGCGCCAGTAAAGCTAAATTTCGATTATAGTTTGACAGATCTTTTACTGTTACTGCGAGAGGATACGGACGGTTTTGCTCGATGGGATGCGTCCCAGCGATATGCGATGAAATTAATAGAAGGGCACGTTAGTGGTCGGCAGCTGATCGATAGTTCAGCTGGAAAAGCGGCAATAAGCGAGTTGGGGATGGTGCTAGAGCAACTTCTCCAGTCGGGTTTTGATAATGGGGTTTGGAATCATGATTACGACGCAGCTTTGATTGCCGAAATACTACGTTTGCCTGGTTACTCCTACGTTATCGAGCAATTTGATCCGGTTGACATAACGGCATTACATGCGGCAATAGAGTTGCTAAGTCAGGCGGTCGCTAAGCAGTTAAAAGATGTATTGCTGGCAACGTACCAGCGATTGCAGAAACAATTGTCAGCACTCGGAGCGTATCGTCCTCAGGCTGAAGATATTGCGCTACGCAGTCTTAAAAATATTTGTTTGTCGTATTTGATGCGGGTGGCTGACTCGCAAGTTGCAACGCTGGCATACCAACAGTTTACCGATGCAAACAATATGACCGATCAGTCAGCGGCGCTTTCAGCCCTGGTTAATTGTCAGAGCTCGGT
This sequence comes from Gammaproteobacteria bacterium, assembly GCA_024280785.1. Taxonomy (GTDB): domain Bacteria; phylum Pseudomonadota; class Gammaproteobacteria; order Pseudomonadales; family UBA7434; genus UBA7434. The sequence goes on along the minus strand of JAJRPK010000053.1, from coordinate 2,571 downwards.
TGCTGAGTTAATGGCCATGAAATCGCTTAACGCATTTTATCAGCAGTGGTCTCATGAGAGTTTGGTGGTTAATCAATGGCTTACCATTCAAGCTTGTAGCGAAAAATCTGGCGCATTGTCTCGCGTAAAAGAGTTAATGAACAGTGAAGCTTACGATAATACCAATCCCAATAAGGTGCGTGCCCTCATCGGCGGTTATTGTGCGCGTAACTTATCGCAGTTCCACAGCAACGATGGCTCTGGTTATGAGTTGTTGGCCGATGAGGTGATTCGTTTGAACCCATTAAATCCCCAGCTAGCTTCTCGGTTATTAGCCCCTCTGACGCAGTGGCGCCGCTTTGTGGTACCGCAGAAGACTTTGATGCAAAATGCACTTTTAAAAATTAGTCATAGTGAAAATCTTTCTGCAGATGTTTACGAGGTAGTGTTAAAAAGCCTTAATACTTAGGTATTATTTTTAGACATTGTACTTAGATATTGTACTTAGACGTTATTACTTCGGGATTAATGGCAGGAGGCTAAGAAAAATAAAGTTAAGACTTTACTCGATTGAGAAACTTATCCAGTTTATCGGCAAATTCTTGACGATCATTTTGCTTAAGTGCCGCTGGCCCTCCCGTATCAATACCGCTAGATCGCAGTGTATCCATAAAATCCCTCATGCTTAGTCGCGCTTTGATATTGTCGGCAGAATACCATTCACCTCGGGGCCTCCGGGCTGTAGCACCTTTTTCAATTGCGTCGGCCGCCAGAGGGATATCAGCGGTGATGACCAGATCACCGGCGGAGAGTCGGTGGACAATCTCATTGTCGGCAACATCAAACCCGGATTGAACTTGAAGTGTGTTTATGCCTGATACAAGGTATAGCTACCGATTATTATAAAGCCGATGCCGGCAATAATAGAAAGTATTTTTTCGTCTAAGTAGGATGAAAGAAAACTTCCAGCTAGCACCCCTATTGCTGATGTGACGATTAAAGCCGTAGAAGCTGCGGCAAAGACCATAAGCTTGCTGACGTCCTTGTCGGCGGCAAATAGCAGAGTCGCGAGTTGGGTTTTATCGCCTAGCTCGGCAATAAAAATAGCGGTAAATATAGTAAAAAATATTTTTAATTCCATCGCCGACTCCTGGCTTTGTTATTCGCTGTGGCTTTGAACGATTTCAATTTCATAGCCATCGGGGTCAGTGATAAATGCTATCGTCACCGGCCATTGCTCTAAGCGCTGCGGTGCTCCATTAGAGGTACTGCCAGCCTCAATAGCTTTACGAAAAAGGCCTTCACAGTCATCGGTATGAATATACAATTTCCAGAAGGCATTGCCGTGGTCGATTACCCCAGTCCGGTCCAAGTGTTCAGCTAATTGAATGCCCGATGATCCATCTTGGCCGACTAAAATGGCTTCGTTAACATTAGGGATTTGAATTCGCTGGTCCAACTTTAGCCCCATCACCTCTTCGTAAAATGTAACGGAGCGTTCTAAATCAGCAACGTTGATACAAAAATGCCCGACATTGGTTTGCATAAATTTATTTCACCTACGGTAACTGTTGAATTAAAGGGAAAATTTTAAGTGAATGCCGACTATTTGACAGTGCAGTCTGTTTAGATTTATCCCGCGAAGGACGAGTATATATATTTTTCGAACAACTGATGGGGTTTTTGTTGCGTGCAAGGAAGTGGTGACGAGAAAAAACATTGTGATAATTTTTTAGCGAGGCAAGGATGAAAGGCGTGGTTTGCGTCGAATAACTTTACAGCCCGCTAGAATCCAAGAGTGTGGGAGTGTAATAACATACTGATATATAAGATAAATATTCTCTTGGAACAGCTATTGCTCATATAACATACAACCAATAAACGCACACGGCATGCATGAACTAGGTATGTATTTACACCTGATTTTAGCGGTGGTGACAATGAATAAAAACAGTGTACCGATGGATATAGAAGAACTAGCTCGCTTAGCGCGAGAGGTTTGTGTTGAGAGAAGTTTTACTTTAGAAGCAAATAAAAAAACTGTGGCAGAGCTTAACAATAATAATTTTTCTAAAGCAGTGCTTCGAGTGATCCCTGTCTCTAACATGCCGCGAGAGCTACTTAATAGAATGAAAGGCTTTATCAGATAAGCGGCGTGGGGGTGTAATTATTAATCCGCAGCAGCTACTTGTTAAGTGCGGCTTATGAAATACTTTTTTTTTAGCATAGCTGCTCAACTTTTCTAAAAGAATACCCCACTCACTGTAGGATATAGTTTGAATATTTAGGTCACCCAATGCTTTAACATGGCAAAGCCCTTCAATTTCTTTTGCCGAGGATTGAGATTTCGATTGGTCCTTTAAAAGCGTATGGATTAAGTCCGCTAACTCAGCTGCATCCTCATGAAACCCATTTTCTTTTAATATATCTAATACTTGTTCATATACTGGTTTCGTTTCCATATCACTTATGACATCCGTGTTACCCACAATCAGTAGACACCCTGTATAGTTAATTACCTATATAGGAGGTGCTGAAAATGGCACGTAAAAAGTATCAATCTTACACAGAAGAGTTTCGCCGAGAGGCCGT
>JAJRPK010000052.1 GCA_024280785.1 Gammaproteobacteria bacterium | reverse complement strand
GATATCGACAAGCTCGATGACCCTGTTCAGCAAAAGGCCATCATGGAAGATTTTATCCGGATCATAGCACTCCTGCACAATTTGAACCTGAAGGACTTAGGTCTTGATGACATTATGGAGCATCATCCTACCACTGCTGCCGAGTGTGCCTTGAACGAAGTGGATCTGATGCTGACTCAGTGGCAACATTTTCTTAGCCACTATAGTGATCCGTTAATTAGCTATGGCGTTGATTGGCTTCGTCGATTCGCGCCAGAGAAAGTAGCGCGGGTGTCGTTGATTCAAGGCGATACCGGGCCGGTTAATTTTATGTTTCAGGGTGGCAAAGTCAGTTCGGTTATTGATTGGGAGTTAGGCCATTACGGTGACCCGATGGAAGACCTGGGCAATATCTGTGTGCGGGAATTTTGGAACCCTAGTGGCGGCTTAAAGGGGCTTTTTAATTTATACCAACAAGAATCGAGTATCCCTTACCATCGATTTGGTGCGCAGTATTATCGCGTGCAGCAAAATGTTCGCGGCATGATTCCCATCCACGCGATGTGTGCAAACGCTCATCCACAAGAATCCATTGCCTGGTATTTATGTTATCGGTATCTGGGTGATCGCTCAACTTGCGAATCCTTAGCGGAAGCTATGGGTGTCAAACTAGAGCGGCCGGTTATGCCCGAGGAGAAAGGTGAAACTGATGTGATCGCCGAGGCGGCAATTTATGCTCAAGAGAACGATGTCATGCCGGCGGTTGCTGATTCATTTGCGAGTTCGCGCGCAACTGATGTTAAGAGATTGGTTGAGTGTATGGATCGCAAGCGTCGCTACGGCGATGCTGTTACAGCGGCTGAGCTCGATGATTTATCCGACTTATTGGGTCAGCGGCCCGCGACTTTAGCGGCAGGCTTTTCATCGTTTGCCGCGTTGATTGACAAGGGCGGTTTCGACGACAAAGCAGTGATTCGTTATTTGCTTCGTCGGGCTTACCGAGAAGAATGGTTGTACGCACCGGCAGTTTCGCTTTATCCGCAGCGAGAGTGGTCGCCGATTGATTAGAGAAGTTGCTAACGCTTGGAAGTAGTTATTATGTTTATTCAAGCTAAAGCGTTAGTCGAAGATGCGCGTTAATTTCCTCTATCAGAAATTTGGGCACATGGTTTTCTTTGGCTAATGCAGCCCATTGCGAAACGTGCTCGACGGTCTCGTCTATAAGCAGATCGATTTTCTTCCTGGAAAATCGGGGAACTAATTTTTCCAGTGAATAAATATCCTCTCGTGTAAAGTTGTCTCGCACGCCATTTAAACTCATCCAGTGACTGTTTACCCATTTGCTTCCCGGCTTATAGCTGTATGCAAGATCATAAGCAGGGGACAGCTTCCATTGCTTATCGATAAGCATAAATGCAAAGTTTTTGGAGTGGTCGTCGTGATTTCTGGCGACGATATTAAACACTAATCGTTTTAATAATTCATCAGCGTCTTTTGCCGGCACGCGAAGTTTTCGTGCAACACTAAATAATTCTGCATAGGAAAACTCCCCCGGCTTTTTATAATCAACATGCGCCAGACCGTTTAATGTTTGAACATGAATTTTCTGATTTCCTTTGCGGTCAAAGCGCTGGGTAACAAAGTGTCGACGATTGCCTTCGTTTAATAATCGACTGGGCATCATATCGATTCCGCATGACTTGGCCATTAGGTAATAGACAAACTCCATTGCACCGTAACCTTGTGGGTCAGCAAAGTTTTCTTTGTTCTTATTGTGCTCGCTTACCCCATCAAACTTCATCAGGTAATGGGTAAATCCATCAGGGGCATGTACCTGACCGCTACGAACTTGAGTAAAGTCACTGTTAAAGGCCAAAACTGCTTTGGGTCGTGCGCCACCTGCACTCATCCCAACCGATAGGAGGGATAGCATGGCTTCTCGATCTTCCTCGCCTTGGCTGTGCAGTGTCGTCGAAAACTCTTCTCGACTATCCAAAATCTCCTGTGCAATTGACACTAATGCCTCAATCTCGATCACGGTAGAAGCATTTAAGTATTTTAACTTGGTTGCTGGTGAATACTCTAAAGCACCCATGCCACGCTTGCCGGTATATTGCAGTCGCTGAAGCGGAGTGATTTCTTTGGATGATTTTCCCTGAGTAGCTACCCAGGCGTTCAACACGGCGTTACCAAAATCATCGGGTAAGGAATCTGCTACCAATCCTGGCAAGCCCTTAAAGGTCTCGTATCCAAGCTCGGGGAACGAGTAAATCTGCTTTGCCAGTGGCATCTTGATCGGGGAAAGTTCTACGCCTTTTTTAATAAACGTAGAGTCGTATTCGAAAGCTCCGATGCCTGTGTCTGTATCGAAACTTACTGCACCGACAACGCCGCCCTCATAATTGACATTAATGACTTCGTTCACCATGCCGATGGCTCCCGTTTAGCCGATGCCCTTTGTCCAGAGGCGCGTTGTCTTTTGCGGCCTTGGAGTTTCGCCAATTGAATGGGGGAAATTTCTTGAGCGGGCAGAAAGTTATCTAATTGACGGCTTAGCTTTAGAGCCGCCATGATGGCAATCAACACCTCTAGCTGGGCTTTGCCTTTTTCGGCATTGAGCACGGCTTTTCTTGTGACTCCAGCTTGTTCGGCAACGTCAACTTGTGTCATATCGGCATTGAGTCGAGCCTGTTTTAAGCGCGCTCCAAGCTCTTCGGCAATTGCTGCAGGAGATTTGTCATCTATAGCCATTATAAGTACCTCTAACTGTACTTTAAATCCACTAACTCGATTAGTGTCCTTATTATGGCACATTATGGATAAAAAGAAAAATATTGAAGTGCTGTTATGTATCAATTTTGGAATATTAATGGCAATGAAGCAGAGTGTGTCCGTAATTTAGAGCTTTATAAGAAGTAATAATGATCTGCAAGACTATGCACGTTTAAGAGCGAAAGAGGAAAACGAAAGGAAAAACGAAAGGGACATTCATTAATGGAGCGTTCGCATATGTCCCGATTTTTTTTGTCTAGATGGCGTAGATGGGCGGCATTAACGTGGGTAGAGTGGTTTTTTACGGGCAATGTATTCACTAAAGGTACCAAAGGTCACATCTCGATGGGGCGTTTCAAAACCGGCGCCCTCAATGGTGTTCAAAATGGTCGCCGGCGCTACGCATTGTTCAATCGTATCCCAGTAGTAACGCATCAAGGTTTGCGCCTCGAGACTGCGACGAAACAAGCGAGTAATTGTCGGCACTATGCCCTTCATATAGCCGTTCAACAACAGCGTTGCCAGCCGGCTTTGTGGCTTGGTGATCTCCAGGATCAGCAATTTTCCGCCGGGCTTCAGCACCCGTAAATACTCTTCAAACAGGGCCTGCAAATCCGCTACGTGCCGCAGGGCGTAACTCATCGTGACACGATCAAAGACGTTATCGACAAAGGGTAGTTTCTCCCCCAGTCCCTGGGTGATATATTTAACGCCCCGGCTCTGTGCTTTGGCTAACATTCCGCTGCTGGGGTCCAGTGCCACTACCATGCCCTCATCCCCCACCATCTGTTGTTCTAGCCAGGAAACCACCCCGGTACCGGCACCCGCATCGAGCACGGTCATGCCCGGCTCAAAACCCAGTTTGGACAGAACTTGCTGCCGATATCTTTCGCCAGAACCAAAGCTCATCACATTATTAATCCAGTCGTAGTGCTCTGCAGCGGCATCAAACAGGTCATCCACCCGCTCGCGGCGAACACTCTCGCTGCTGTAATATTCGGTGAGTACTGGATGCGGGGCAACTTTATTATTGCTGGGCGTGCTATTAACCATGTTTTAGGTTTCTCCTGGTGATTAGGCGATGTCCATCAATGTGAAAACGGGTTGGCTTTAAGGCGTATACTCGCTTAGATCAATTCGGCGATGAAAAACTTTCACAATTTTGTGCGCCAGTGACATCCCAAAACCATTGCCATATACTGCCTTGGTCAAGTCCAGCCTGACACCTTTTACAGGCAGTTCCTCGAGCGGCGGCCGACCTCAACCTCGTACGAGGTCTTTCACGGACTGGGGATTAGGGTAGATTGTAAGGTCTGGGGGTGTGTTATGGAAGAACAAAAAATTGCCGAGGCCGACGCAGAAAAAAGAAAGAGAGAGAAGCCTAAAACATGTTATTCCTTCTCCTGCTGGGAGCAGGGGAACTATCAAGACCAAAGGATTAGATGACCACCGACGCAGATGTTATTGTTATTGGTTCAGGCGCAGGGGGCATGGCTGCGGCTTTACCTCTAGCTCAAGCAGGTCAAAGCGTCATTATGATTGAACAACATAATGTTCCCGGCGGCCTTTGCCACAGTTTTAGAGAAAGCGGTTATCGCTTTAGTCCAGGCATACACTACGTAGGCCAAATCGGCGAAGGGGGCTTCTTGCGTGGGATTTACGAAGGCCTTGGTGTAGCTGATGACCTTACATTTTTTGAAATGAATCCTGATGGTTATGAACATATACGCATCGGTGATGAAACGTTTGATATACCCAGCGGCAAAGAAGAAACCATTGAAAGATTCAAACAACGTTTTCCTGCTGACGCTAAAGGGATAGAAGATTATTTTTTTCTTATCGACAAAATATGTTCGCAGCTACCTATTGTCCCGGAAACAAGAAGCTTTCTTGAATTTTTAACCGTTCCATTTCGTACCAAACACATGGGTCGTTATGGTTTGTTTTCCTTAAAACGAACCATGGATGACAGAATGTCCGATCCTTTGTTAAAAGCTTTTCTCTCGGTTCAATGTGGCGATCATGGCCTACCGCCTTCGAAAACTCCTTTTGCCTTACATGCCGCAGTTACAGGTCATTATCTCTATGGTGGTTATTATCCTAAAGGAGGTGGGCGTGCTATACCCAGGGCATTTATTAGAGCGCTAAAAAAGCATAAAACCGAACTGCTACTATCCACAACGGTAGATAAAATTATTACTGAAGCTGGCAACAAAGGCCGATCAGCCGTAGCTGTCAAATTAAATGATGGCAGGGAAATAAGAGCCAATAAGATAATATCTAACGCATCTCCTCATATGACCTATGAAAATCTCGTAGGCAGAGAACACCTTAGTAATAAATTGAAAAAGAAGCTGGATAATGCAACTTTTACAACGGCCGCTATTGTTTTATATATAGCAACAGATCTTGATCTGGCATCCATGAATCTGGATTCAGGCAACTATTGGTATACAAATTCGTCCGACCTCGAAGCTTATTATAGTAATAGTCAAAATATAAATATTGCCGAAATGGATGAAGCCCCTGGCGTTTTTCTTGGTATTACCAGTATGAAAGACCCGGACAGCTACAGGAATGGTCATCATACAATCGAAGCGGTTAACTTTATTTCCTATGATGTATTTAAACAATGGCAGCATACCCGGTTTGATGACCGGCCGGAAGAATACCAGGCCTTAAAACGCAAACTTACCGCCTCTCTACTCAAGACCATTGAGCGTATTATCCCGGGTATATCTGATCATCTGATTTACTGTGAACTCAGCACGCCTTTAACCAACGATCATTATGTTAGATCGACTAATGGCGCCTGTTATGGTACTGAAAAAACCATGAACCAAATTGGCCCCTTCAGTTTTAAAAACCGTTCTGAAATTCATAATCTTTATCTATGCGGAGCCAGCACAGCCGCTCATGGCCTTTCTGGCGCCACCTCATCAGGCATGGGGGTTGCCTCTATGCTACTATCTTGTCGGCCAAGTGAACTATTACAAAATACAGGTCAAACTTTAAAGGTAGTCCCAAGAAAAGCTTGCTAGGCAATTAACAAGCTAGATACACAAAATTAATACGTCTATACCCTACAATCTGTTTATTGACTAACTGCGATACGCAACGTCCCACGGACCGGTCTTAGGCTTAAGCAGGCTGTTTACATGGAATTATTGAGGGCAGGAAAATGAGGTCAAAAAGGCTACATTTATTTGAATTTAATGATAGCTCTTTTTGCCCAGGGTTTTTAAGAGATTCAATTATTGAAATTCTTGGAAGCACTATAAGAAAATCCGGTTTTTATCAGGATGTCGTTCCAGTCTTCAGTAAATTTTGTAAAGATGCACGCTGTACAGAAATACTTGATCTGTGTAGTGGCAGCGGTGCCCCGGTTTCTGTGCTGCTTGACTCGCTCAATAAAAACGGTCCGTGTGATATTACCTTCTATCTTTCCGATATATCGCCACCCGACTATAGTTTAAGTGCAGTCGCTCAAGAATTCCCGAATAACATTCGGTTTTCTGAAACCCCTATAAACGCCTTGGATGTTTCAAATTGTGCTGCTCATCAGGCAAGAACAATTATTGCTGGTTTTCATCATTTTCGCCCGCAGCAGGCAAAAGCCATATTGGCTGATTCTGTAAAGTCGGGTAAAGCTATTTTTATAATTGAACCTTTTACCCGTCAATTAAAAACGACGTTGCCTTTTTTTATAAAAAGTTTTATTCCCGGAATGCTTAATCCAATACGTACAAGGAAAGATAAATTATTAAAGCTGCTGTTCACAAATATTATCCCAATAGTTCCTTTACTAGGTTGGTGGGATACACTTGTTAGTGGATTTAGAATGTATAGTCAGGAAGAGTATATGGAAATGGTCGTGAAATTTGATCAATACCGATGGGAATATACTGAGATACCCATTGGCCAGGGTGGAATTGTAACGGTGTTTTCTGGTATTCCCGAGAAGCACTAGTTCATAACGAATGGTCTTATAGAT
>JAJRPK010000051.1 GCA_024280785.1 Gammaproteobacteria bacterium | reverse complement strand
CCCAGTTGCTCAGCCTGTGCCTGCACGCCCATACGAATCTGAACCGCCTGTTCACCGCGATGAAACGGCGATTCAATGTTGCTTGTATCCATCGTATTTCTCCCAGCTACTTGCTACGTAAGTTGGTTATTCTGCTGCCGCGATAAATTCGATTCGGATTCCGCCGGGGATCGATACCGTAAAGTGTTGGGTTGGGCCACCGCCTAAAGGTTCCGGAGAAAACTCTATGCTGACGTCATTTGTATTGAGTAAAGTGGAATGTAAACTTTCAAGCTGATCAATGCCATCGATCTTAAAGGCGAGATGATGTAAGCCGATTACATTTTTACGATCGAACGGAATGGCATTCTTGGGGTCTTCTGCCTGCCAAAGAGTAATCATAATAGAGCCGTCTGAGAGGAACACAGCGGGGTAATCAGGGACTTCTCCCAATACTTTAAACCCCAACGTATCGACAAAAAATGCCTGGGTTTTTCGCAGGTTCGGTATTGTTAATCCGATGTGGTGTGCGCCGTGAGTAACTGGATTTGTATTTGTCATGATGTTCTCCCATTGATAGCTAAAGTTATGGTTAAATATTTAAACGATATTCGCGAACAAATAACGTTCGCAAATAGATATAGGCATGTCGTTAGAATTCGTATCGCATCGGGTCATATAGCCATCTGAATCGAACTCCCAGTGCTCATTGCCGTGGCTTCTATACCATTGGCCGGTATCAGCGTGTTGCCATTCGTAGACTAAGCGCACTGAAATTTGGTTGTTGGCAAAGGACTTAAGTTCTTTAGTTAACTGGCAATTCAATTCATGTTTCCACTTGCGGTTGAGAAAGAATTCGATTGCTGCTCGTCCCTGAAATGTTTCATCGCTGTTTTGCCATATACAGTCAGGTGCATACGCCTGCACGATTTTGTTTAGGTCTCGTGTGCCCCATGCCTCTTCTACGGCTTGAACTTTTGCTAGTGCCGAGCCGAGCGTAAATGGCGGAACGGGGATATGCTGCATGGTAGTAAGTCCTTCAATCGCTGGTGATGGTAAATAATAATTTAGTAAATCTATGCCTTTTTTCTAATCATCAACAGACAGTTCACTATAAGCGTGGTAATTAGGGCTAGACAAACGACAATTTCTCGCGCAGGCTTAGAAAAACTAAGGCTAAGGAAGTCTTGAACTTGGATTACCTTGTATCTGAAGATCCTTGTATTTGAATAACTTTGTAATTGGGAACCTTAGGCGCTAGCTATGGCAAGACGAATGTATCCACTGAATGCACTGCGTGCGTACGAAGCCTCTGCGCGTCATCTAAGCTTTGTGAAGGCAGCAGAGGAGGTGTCGGTTACCCCAGCCGCTGTAAGTCATCAAGTAAAAAAACTCGAGGAGTATTTAGGCCTTGCGCTTTTTCGCCGGCTTAAGAACGGGTTGACGCTGACTGAATCTGGAAAATTACTATTTTTCGAATTGCGCGAGGTGTTTCTCCAGCTGGACAAGTCGATCGAGCGGGTGATAGACAGCGACTCACGCGGAACACTGACCTTAAGCGTTGCTCCTACTTTTGCTGTTATGTGGTTAATTCCGCGACTACAGAAGTTTTATGCGCTTCATCCCGATATTGACGTGCGAATTTCAACAAGCCTGGGTTTGGTCGATTTTCAGCGCGATAATTTTGACGCGGCCATTAGGTTAGGCAGCGGGAAATGGTTTGGCTTAGAAGCGATCAAACTTTTTGATGAATCTGTCACCCCCATGTGTAGCCCTCGTTTACTTGAAGGACCCGGTGGTCTGAAAAGCCCAGACGATTTACGTCAGCATGTATTGCTACACAATCATTCTATGGATTACGATCCCGACGCACCTACTTGGGAAACATGGCTGAAAGCTGCGGGTGCTAGTGGTGTGAACTTTTCACGAGGTACGCATTTTAGTTTGCCAGACCACGGCTTACAGGCCAGCATAGATGGGGCAGGGGTCGTGTTAGGCTGGCGTTCTCTCGCGGCGAAAGATCTTGCCGCTGGACGTGTGGTGGAACCGTTCGATCTCTCTTTACCGTTAGGATCAAGCTTCTATCTGACCTACCCGGAAGCATACTCACTGAGATCAAATATCGTAGCTTTCCGTGAATGGCTAATGAAGGAAGTTAGAGCGGGAATTTAATTATTTTAATATCTACTTTCCGAACCTCTATTTCACTTTCTGGCTCAGTATTTTAAGAGTTTTCATTGAGCTAACGCATAGACTTTTTCTGACGTCGCATACGATGAAGTAACGGTTCAGTATAGCCACTCGGTTGCTCCTTTCCCTTAAAAACTAAGGAACAGGCTGCTTGGAAAGCAATACTACCGCCGTAATTGACCGCCATGGCTTGGTAATCAGCGTCTGTATTGTTTTGTTTATCAACAACGATTGCCATACGTTTAAATGTTTCCAATACTTGCTCGTGGCTGCATATCCCATGGTGTAACCAGTTTGCAACATGTTGGCTGGATATTCGTAGCGTTGCTCGATCTTCCATTAAGCCAACGTGGTGAATATTGGGAACTTTAGAACAACCTATTCCATCGTTTATCCAGCGGACGACATAACCTAAAATACCTTGGATATTATTGTCCAGTTCGCGTTGAATACTGTCAGGGTCCAGATCGTGAATACTGTTAAGTATTGGCATGCGTACAAGAGCTTCGCGATAGTCTTCGTCTAGGCTACCAATTTTTTTAAGCATTTCATGTTGCAGGGTAAGAACGTTGGTTGCGTGGTAATGCATGGCGTGGAGCGTTGCGGCAGTGGGTGATGGAACCCAAGCGCAGTTGGCGCCACTATTGG
>JAJRPK010000050.1 GCA_024280785.1 Gammaproteobacteria bacterium | reverse complement strand
TTTAAAAAAATGCACACCACACAGCCTTACGACAAGGGTAATAATACCTTGGTTTATATGCAGCTCTGGGGCGATAGCGATGAAGCATTATGGGGAGGATATAACTTCGATAAATCAATAAATGCAGGAATGCGTAATAATAATATTCCTTACAGTGGCGAATGGGGATTTATGGAAACACTTTCCTATTGGCCAATAAATCACATGGTAGCCCCTGAAGAGGATGCGTTGGAGTGTAATGAGTGCCATGCCAAGGAAGGACGACTTGCCCATCTGGACGGTTTTTATATGCCAGGAAAAGGAGATAATAAGATGCTCGATCTTATCGGAATGTTTGCTGTCTTCGGTACCTTGGGTGGCGTGCTGGGGCATGGTGCAATCCGCGCCTTTTTGACGCGCAGGAGGAATAACAAATGACAGTACATACGATAGTAGTCTTCAAACGTTTTGAACGGTTATGGCATTGGCTGCAGGCTGCGTCCATTTTTACACTCTTGTTTTCTGGACTGGAAATCCATGGTATTTATAGCTTGATGGGTTTTGGGAGTGCGGTTACCTTGCATACATGGGCAGCAGCATTTCTTTTGTTTCTATGGATGTTCACCGTTTTTTGGCTCTTCACAACTGGGGAGTGGCGACAGTATTTACCCACTCGCAAAAACTTTGTCGAAGTAGCGCTTTTTTATTCTTATGGCATTTTTAAAGGCGACTCACATCCGTATAAAAAAACCTTCCATCGTAAACACAACCCCTTGCAGGCATTAACCTACACCTTTGTTAAGTATCTGATATTTCCAGGTATATGGGTTACAGGGATAGCTTATATGCTAATCAGTTTCGGATTTGGCGAAATGTTTTCCGGGATCGATCTGAAGTTGATTGCTGTAGTGCATACGATTGCAGCGATTGCGATTATGGTTTTTATTATCGCGCATATCTATCTGCTCACGACCGGCCATTCTTTTATCGATCACGTCAAGCCCATGATAACGGGTTACGACGAGGTGGATTTAACAGACAAAGAGTTAGCTTATTTAGAGGCTGACGAGCCGGAAAGGCTAAAAAATAACGAGCGTTAGCTTTTAATGAGCCAGGTTGTTGAAGTAAAAAGCAACCTCGCTCGGAGGTTCTCCTGTACTGTACCGCCCCACAATACTACGGCCATAATCATCACATTCCAAAAAATTGGAGCAACCAAAACGGCATTCATTGCTCAAAACGCCAGTGGCGAAGCCAAAGGCATTGATTAGAAGGCACAAATAACGCCTTTGTGGGCGATGGATAGGAACTTTAATACCCTCCCCCCTGAACAGACTTGAATAGAAACGAATCTTATGGACCAAATGGATAAAACCTGACTGGAAAATAGATGTCAGAACCATGACCGACAATACAACACCTGTTGATATATTCTCAGCGCAATAAATGAGCTGTGAATGCTGACTCTGAGGACGGAAAATCATTGATCCCCTATTCCGGTTCCTTCAAGCTGTTGAAACAGCACTTAAACTGCAGCCGTTCACTGGCAAAAATCGGTCGTGCGCAATCACGAAACAAATACTCTAAACCCGAATGACCCAATACCGGTACCGTCACCTTGGCATTCAGGGAAAATCCCCGACATGACCCCACTCGCGCATAGGCATCCACCACGCCTAGCGAAAGCAGTTCGCATCGTTTAAACAAACGCAGGGTTCGTTCTCTCACCTGGGCCTGCACCTCTGTGATGACTTTAGGCGCTATAATTGTCTCATCAAAGTGCACGCTGTTCGTCTTATGTTCCGGTGCATCGGCACAGCACACGTGAAGTGCCTTCTCGACACAATCCAGAAAAACCCGCAAAACGCGATTGAGAAAATCAGCATCTAGGCATCGGCTACGGCAGGCTCTTCTTTAAGGCTTTTGCTGGATTAGGAGGCCTGTTATGCATCTATTCACAATTTGCAATATAATAAAAGTATAATACTTATAGTGAGTTATAAAGGACGTGAAATGCATGTACAAAATAGGAAGGTACGATCATGGGCTTAATAAAGCGGATCACCGCTATTTTATACGTCACTTTTCCCTTAACGGTGCTTGCTCAGCCTCCCTCTTATTCGCTGCCCAGCGGAGAGTGGCACATCATTTCATTGCCGGCGAGCCCTCCCGTAAACGCCAACACGGTCAGGGCGATTCTGGGTGACGACATTTCACCGGCGGGCTTCCGTGAAACGTGGGCATTGTTCGCGTATGACTCCACTCACAATGGATACGAACCCTTAACGCTGGGATCAGCTCTGGAGCAAGGCAAAGGCTACTGGATTATCCAGCTTACAGAGGAGACAGTCTCTCTTGATATGCCTGCTGGCAGCACCGATACACCACAAGGATATTCCATTCCCCTAGCCTCGGTACAGGCCAATAACCAGGCTCAGTGGACGCTTGCTGGAAACCCGTTTCCTGCACAGGAAGAGCTCGGGAGCTTTTCGGTACACAGTAGCGAAGGCCCCTGCAGCAATCCCTCTTGCGATTTTGATCAGGCAGGCCGGGAAAAGCTGGTTCATAACAAGGTCTGGATTTACGCAAACAACGCTTATGTACCCCTGGATAAAAATGGAACGCTGAATCCCTGGGCCGGTTTCTGGACGGCCACGTTGGAGAATTCCAATGGGCGAACTCTGTCGCTCGAGTATGGGCTAGAATCAAACAACCCAATCTTCATACCAGAGCTAAGTTCAACGCTACACTGGCAGTTACAAGGGACTATTAATTCAAATTATAATATAGATATTTACGACATTGATCTTTTTGACTCATCCAAATCACTTATTAATCAATTACAGAATAGCGGCAAAAAAGTGATCTGCTATTTTTCCGGTGGCTCGTATGAAAATTGGCGAGCGGATGCAAATCAATTTTCAGAATCAGACCTGGGTAAAGCGTTGGACGGTTGGCAAGGAGAACGCTGGTTAGATATACGCTCCAGCAATGTGAAAAAGATTATGCAAGCACGTCTCGACTTTGCCAAACAGAAGGGTTGTGATGGTGTTGAACCGGACAATATGGACGGTTACACCAATGATAATGGAGTGGGGTTAACCGCAAACGATCAATTGGATTTTAACCGTTTTATTGCAACACAAGCACATACGAGAAGCTTATCAGTTGGCCTGAAAAACTCATTGGATCAAATTAATGAACTCGTTAATAACTTTGATTTTGCCGTCAATGAACAGTGCCATGAATATAATGAATGCGATGCATTGATGCCCTTTATAAATCAAGGAAAAGCTGTTTTTAATGTGGAATATAAAGAATCATACGTTAATGATAAAGCATCAAGAGAAGCGCTGTGTCTTGATGCAAAAAATCGAAAGTTCACAACGCTTGTGTTGCCTCTATCCTTAGATGACAGCTTTAGATTGAGTTGTATATAAGAAGGGTTTGTTCTACACGGCTTGATTTATACTAATCGCGTTTAAGAAACCACATTAAGTGGTTTGTATAAACTGGTGACAATAAATATACAGCCTAACGAATCAAGAGCTATTAGATTTACAGGTATTACATCGAGAATTGCGCAAGAAGCGAGAAGCCGATCGTGTTAAATCGGTCATTTTGTTGGGAACGGGCTGGACGCCTTCTCAAGTGGCCGAAGTTTTATTGATAGATCGTACCACCGTACGTTATTATTTCCAGGATTATAAAAGACGACACTCGATTCTCGCGATCATGAAAATTACCCCATTCTCGGCGAACCCGACATTGGAGCGTATGAGTTTGTTGAGTAAATCGTTACCCGGTGAGATAAAAGCAATCATAGCTGGCGTCCAAGCTCCGTTCTAAAACGAACAACGATGATTGATGCAGTGATGGTAGGGGGGGGGGGTGAACAGCCTTAAATGAAAAGTCAAAGCAAGGGCGGCCTAAAAAAATATCGGGCAAGAATATGCGTTGGCTCTATGAGGCGATTACACAGGGCAATCCACTCAATTATCAATTTGAATACTGCTTATGGTCATCACCTGTGATTCGAAGCTCTCTAAAACGTGAACGCCAAGTAACACTTAGTAAAAGTTCCATCAGTCGATTGCTCAACCACCTAGGTCTTAGCCCTCAGCGTCCTATACACAAGAGTTACAAGCAAGACCCAAAGAAGGTAAAAAGCTATCTTAAGGAGCCGTTCCCAAGCGCAACCCGAGAAGCCAACCGGTATAAAGCGCAACTGTATTTTGTAGATAAAGCTGCTGTACGTAGTGATTCACACCGGGGCACCACTTGGGGAAAGCGGGGTAAAACACCGGTCGTCAAAGACAGCGGTGGCCGCTTTGGTTTTAAAATGATTAGCGCAATCTCTCCACGAGGAGAGATGCGGTTTCAATTTATCAACAAACGTATGAATGTTGATGTGTTTATCGAGTTTTTACAGAAACCACGCAATGATGCAGGTCATCCTATACTGGTAGTGGCTGATAATGCTGGTTATCACCATTCCAAGAAAGTACAAGCATTTTTAGAAGATAATAAAGGAAGCATCATGATGGTGTTCTTACCGGCCTATTCGCCGGAACTAAACCCTGACGAACAAGTTTGGAATCATGCCATGCTACAATTAGGTAAACGCGCCATAAAAAGCGAAAGCGAGATGAAAAAGCACTTGCTCCCTATTATGCGATCAATCCAGAAACACAAGAGGTTGATAAAAAGCTTTTTTAAAATGCCCGATACCCAATATATCGATCAGGCCTTCTCTCGTTAGTGCCAATACTTATGCAACGATTAATATGATGAAAAAAATTGCATGCCCCCTTATCTTATGTTCTTAGCTAACCGTCCGAGTATTGAGGTACAGCTCTTTCATGCGAATAGGACTTATTAATTCATATCATCAATATCTTAGCGCTATTTTTTATGCGATGGTCTTACTCTTAGTCTTTTCACATTAACTTAAAAGGGTCAATCATGAACCAACTTTTATTAACCATAACCGTGTTAATAGCCACTTCTCTAAGTACGGCACTATTTGCGGACACTCACTGGGTAACCCCTTCAAATACAATTTGTAAAGCTAACAAAGGAAATATCAATACTTACGGTGTTTGTCAGGCAACATGGGAGGATGCGCAAGAAATTTGTCGTCAGCACGATGCAGCACTTCCTACTCTTGATGAGCTAAAAGACGTTATAGATCAATGCAAAAAGAACAACGCTGACAACGATGCTTATGTCTCTTGTTATAAGAAAAAAGGGTTTTTAGGTTCAAGTAGCTACTGGTCATCAACATCTGACAAAAAGTACCCTAACAGTGCTTATGGAATGAACTTTTTCAGTGCAGCTGCTGCGAGTGGAAGTAAAATCAACAGTGTAGATGTGCTTTGTGCCAAGAAGACTCCCTAATTCAAATACAAGTTCAATATGGTTGTAGTACTACCAATGTTCACGATGCTGCGGAGGCTGTAAATAAACCTGTGTAACTGTCTATCATTAACTCCCGATGGGGAAGGATAGACAGACTATGAATAAAGACGAACTCCAAGCCTTAGGCTTAGCCGCAGCAAAAAGCATCAAAACCGAGCAAGACCTCAATGACT
>JAJRPK010000049.1 GCA_024280785.1 Gammaproteobacteria bacterium | reverse complement strand
TGTTTTCGAAACCGATGAAAATAGTCAAAAACCCATTATTGAGGCCGCACCCTTAAATTTTAATTCGAAATTGTGTACTTCAGGAGTCACCGCAGAAGTTGTTAAAATTATTGATGGCGATACCATTGACGTGCGCCTGAAAGATGGCGCGAAGGAACGTGTTCGTTATATCGGCATCGACTCACCCGAACGGAATGAGACCTGTTTTCAGGAAGCATCTGATCGAAATGCCATGCTGGTTGAAGGCGGTTCCGTCCAGCTGATTAAAGACACCAGTGAACGTGATATTTATGGTCGCCTAGTCCGCTATATCTGCAACGCTAAAGATGTCTTCGTAAACGCACAGCTGATCTCAGATGGCGTAGCATACGCCTACCGATATCACCCCGACACTGCTTTTGCCAGTCAATTTAAATCGCTCGAGCAAGAAGCATCACGGATGGGAAGAGGATGCCTGCACCCCAATCCTGAAGCCAATTCCGAGGCATCCAATACCGCCTGTTGCAAGATATGCCGTAACGGTAAAGCCTGCGGCAATAGCTGTATTCCCTGGAATCAGTCTTGCCACCACCAACCAGGCTGTGCCTGTCAGGGCTAACGACTCCTAAGGGGTGGTCTCAATTAGATTATTGACGCTGTTACACTTCGCTTGCATTGGTGGACGTGCGAAGTATATGCCCCTTTTTTCCTCAGCAAGGCAAACTCAACCACTATAGACTGAAAGTCCATAGGTTATTTTACGAATGACTGAAAGTCGTTCCAGTTAAACTGCAATGAGTCACTATGTAAAATGATAATGCTAAACCTTACCCTGGAAGCGAATAGTTATTACTAGCGAACTGAGGGCAATAAACGTCGTTTGCTCGTTTCTAATAAGCCTAGCGGGGCCCCATTAGCCTGCTTGCAAGTTCAGCACCCCTCCGCACAGGCTGCCGCAGAAAGCCACCTAAAAAACTGCTTTCAATAAGTATAACGTTCAAAGACATTCCTAATTACCACCCTGCCTAAGCTAGCGTTAAGAGCTTTTCAGGGAAAGGCAGCATTCGTAAAGCAACATAAAAAAAGTGGGAGATAAAACTCAATAGGTCAAAGCGACAATTAAATCAATATTGGAACTCGGCCAAATACTACGAAGCATAGCGAGAACCCACCGAGTGATAAGTTAGTGATTACCCCTCATTAAAGCATGCAGCTATATTAGATCACGACAAGTCAACACCAAATAATGGAGAATACATTCTCATTATTTTTGGCTCTTCAGGAAAATTCGTGGGTAAAATATAGAGAACAGACGGTAAGAAGGATAGTGATTCTGGAATATTGAGGGTAGAGCATCCTGCCCCGATTCTGAGAAGATGGAAGTGTCGAGCAACCATCCAATCAGAAAGAGGAACAGGATGCAGATCAAGACTATCCTCAATCGCGTACAGAAATACAAATCTTTCGTATGCGGAGCGGTTCATTGGGTTGAAGAGGCCACGGTGCGGACCCTTGATGTCGAGATGCAAGCTCGCACCAACAGTCGGCCGGTGTGTAGCCACTGTGGCTGCAAGAGGCCAGGTTACGACAGACGGCCTGTCTGGCGTTACGAGTTCATCCCGATGTGGGGGATCAAGGTGTTTTTGGTCTATGCCCCTCGGCGGGTTGAGTGCCCACGCTGTGGGATTCGGGTAGAAAGGATCCCCTGGGCCGTCGGCAAGCACCGCTTGACCGAGGCATATGCCTGGTATCTGGCCGGTTGGGCAAAGCGCCTGAGCTGCTGCAGTACAATCTGAAGTCGATTCGGAGCTATCTTCTGAAAGAAGAGTTCCAGTTATTTTGGCAATACACGTCCCCTTACCGGGCCGGTGAGTTTCTCGACAAGTGGTGTACCAAAACGATGCGGTCGAAGATTGAACCGATGAAGCGAGTAGCAAAGATGCTGAGACGGCACAGGCCTTTGTTGATGAACTGGTTCCGGAAAAAAAGCCGTTTTCAAGTGGCATTGTTGAGGGTTTTAACACCAAAGCAAAATTGGCTACCAGAAAAGTGTATGGTTTTCGAACCTATCATGCGGCTGAAATAGCCTTGTATCATGCGCTTGGGGCGTTACCCATGCCGGAAACCGCCCACGAATTTTTCTGACGAGGCTTATTTTTCTACTATCTAAATGGGTGCGGGTCGCCTCACAAGATACCTGATCACAGACTCCTCCATCAGTTCATACGCTACTGAGAACTAATTCTTTAGGCTAAAAACTCTAAGGGAATTCTTAGGTTTTGTACTTTATACTGAGAAGACCATAAATCAACTATCTTAGGATTAGGGATACCTTGTACTAGATTTTGAATCCTTATATCTGCGCGCTCATAGATTCATATCTAGTAAGAACACATAAAATACAATACAACAACCAGGAGAAGTATATGCAAGTTTCTACATTTATTGAGGGCGAAAAAGCGCTGAAATGGGCAAGCCAAAAGTTCCCCTATACCAAAAATTATCTGGTAAAGGAGCATCCGTGGTCAAAGGTGTATAAATTAAATAGTGGTCTAAAAATCACGTATCTAAAGTTAGTACCACCGAATAGACGGCATACTCTAAAAGTAAATGAGGTAATAGCCCAAAAATTTGAGCAAAAGGTACCTCAGGTTATCGCTATCGACGAAGAACGCGGGATTCAACTGGAAAATCATCATGAGGGAATAGAATTAGGCACAGTATCGAGCCACCTTCAAAGAAAAAATATTTTGGCGACTTATGCCAAAATACAGACAGAAGCCGCGAAGTCACCAGACATTCTCACATCTATACCATCACTAGGCATTGATCGATTAGTCGATGATCTCATTGATTTCTTTAAGACTGATAAACCCGATACGAAGCATAAGGAGTTCTTAGTAGGCGCAGAATCATTTCTTGGAAAGGATGATGCAAAAGAATATTACGATGTGTTATTAGTCCGCAAGGCACTTTTATGCAATTTTTTAAAGTCTTCAGAATTATTGCCCGCCACCCTAAACCACTGCGACCTTCAGACAAAGTCTGCAGCTGAAAAACCAGATGGATCAATTGTCATATTTGATTGGGACAATTCACTTATCGGACCTGCGGGATTATCGCTGGCAAAGTTTTTAGGTGATTCTGTAAATATCTACAAGTATTTTGAGGGATT
>JAJRPK010000048.1 GCA_024280785.1 Gammaproteobacteria bacterium | reverse complement strand
TTAAACATATCCCTAATCCCTGTACGAAATCAATAAAAATCGTTTCTGGTAATTTAAAAGAACTTACGCGAAGCAAGCTATTTAATCTGTGCTTTGCGGGTAATAAGTAACCCGGAAATTGCCGAAATAAATAACCAGGCAGAAGCGGGTAGCGGTACGGTGGAGACAAAGCCGCGAACAAATACACCGTCTTTATTGGCCAGGTATTCAAGGCGTCCATCTTCTAGAAGTTGTACATCAAGTATTTCATCGCCGACATCGAACGAGGTGACAATGAAACCGTCGTCGAGATTGAAAATTTTGAGTAGGTCTCCTTCACCTTCCCGGTTTTTCCCTTTTCCAAAACCAAAACCCCTTTCAATATCCCCGCCTAGAACCAAAGTATTTTCAGCGTTGACGGGGCTTTCCATCGATCCGTCAGTAGCAAAATAAACGCTACGCTCTGAATCATTACCCGAATAAAATGCCAAGCCGTCCTCAATGACAATGGAGTCTGTGATAGACGAGGAAAGCCTTACTGTTGTTCCATCTTGTAATTTAACGAAGCCGCTCGCGAAAAATGCTCCGTTAACAGAAAATGCCACTCCTGCATAGGCACCATTTTCTTCTGCGCTAAGTCTCGGGACGGTAATTGGAAGAGTATTAATGTCCGGGTAAATCTCAGGGACTCTTGAAAGGCTGTCGTAAAGGTAAGAGTTGTGAGCTACTTTCAGATCAATAAAACTTAGCGCACTGTTGACAAGGTTAAAAGTAGCGGCTTGTTCAGCGAGAGGGCCGTCGCCTGTGTCAATGTACCCGTAGGCGGTATTGTTTTGATGGTTAAGCATTTGGAAATTTTCGGGCAGGCTAGCCATATTTGCTTGATTATTTACCAGTAGGTTCCGTTGCCCGCCGTCGGAGTAAAAAACATGAAAGCCGTCTACTACAGGAGAATCAGGAAATACTGTTGCTGTGTGTTCACGAAAAGATGTGTAATTGTCAGATACGCGGATAAAATTCGTTGCGTCGCTAGCTAATTTTGTGGAGTCACCCAATCTGTTGACGTAGTACGCATTGCCGGCGGTGGGGTCGTAGGCATTTACACGAATAGGCATTCCGAAGAAAGGAGGAATGGATTCTCCACTTCTAGGGAGATCTTTAATTTCAAAGTTCCGTTTGTCAATGTAGACATAGCCATTGCTTTTAAGCTGGGCTTTATAAACGGCTGTGGACTGTAGTTGCTCGGTGTTCGCTTCAAGCCGCAATTGGCTAGCATCAAAAGCAAGTGGTTGGGCGCTTAATTGAGTGCTTAACAGTAGCGAGCAGATAGAAAGTGTTAGATTTAAAAATCGTTGATAATAATTATTAGAAGCCGCTGCGCGCGGTAGAGTAAAAACAGTGTTAAACATATCCCTAATCCCTGTACGAAACCAATAAAAATCGTTTTCCAGGAATTAAGTGCAGAATTTGAATCGGTGAGTCGTAAAATACCGGTGCAACGAAATATAGCGCAGCACAGATAGATTCAAATAATAGGGGGGCGTTTACAATAAAACACTTTGAATCATAATGTCAATGGTCAGATTGTTCTGGCGAGGAGCTATTTGGCCCTATATGCCTTGACGCTAATCTGGTATCACGGTTATAGATAGGATGACATCCATAAAATCTTTCGCGATGGACCGTTATTCGTTTGCCCCATTTGTCGGTGGAAATATCTAATATTTATATAGATTTCAAAGAGATAAGTAGTGGCACGTCAAATTTAGGGATGAGTATGCGGGGGAATGTGCAGGACTGAAATTCTTCAGTTCTACGTGTTTACCGCGATTGAGGGTTTTAGCGGCATCGGTTTCAGTATCGAATAATTGTTTAAGGGCTCGCAAGCGCTTTTAATATTTCTCGTCGCAACCTTGAGCTTATAAGGCAGTGGTACACATACTGGTCGAGTGATACTGCAATTGCGCAACAGGCTGTTGCGCAATTGATCAAAATACCTTGGGGGCATAATCAGCAGATTATCAATAAGTGTCAAAGCACACGGGAGGCACTTTATTATGTTCGCAACACCTTGGAGTACGGTTGGAGTCGCAATGTACTCACTCATCAAATAGAGAGTCAATTGTGGCAGCGCGAAGGCAAAGCTACCAACAACTTTGAACAAACGCTGCCGGCCATTCAATCTGATCTTGCCCAACAAACCATAATAGACCCTTATCTGTTTGACTTTTTAAGCCTGAGCACGCAGGCAAGCTGAGTTTTTATTTAACGGCTATCGATAGACAAATAAAGGCTGAACAAGGCAGCCCTACTATTGGCTTATTACTGTGTAAAACTCATAACAAAGTGATTGCAGAGTATGCACTAAGTGATAACAGCAAACCTATTGGTGTTGCCGAATATCAGTTTAATCGGGCACTTCCGGCAGGTTTAAAAGATAAGTTGCCGAGTATTAAGAAAATTGAAGCAGAGCTGGCGGATAAAAATGGGGCGGGGTGTGATGGTTACTTATTTTTGCAGTTGAAAAAATCCACTTGCCGTCGGGCGACCCCGACAACTCACCTTCAATCGAAGCGTGAAACTTCAAACCTGAATACCTAACCCATTTCGATAGCGACTCCCCCCTCCATATAAACCGGCTTACGTAAGCTCAGAAACCTTAACAACCTTGGTTTCCACATCCGGATATTCACTAGCGCCAATCCATCGAAAGCACATGGTTCCATCATTATGGCTTGCGGTGTCGACCCAGTTGGGTAGACCAGGATCTTTATGAGTAACAATAATTCGCACGCCACCATCTTTTTCATACACGGCAGTATGCCTATTGATATGGATACAATGGTTGAAATAGTCTAACGATTCCATCCAGTAGTTATCTAATTGAAAGTTCCACGTCTGACATTCCGGAATAGTTTTGGCTTCAATGACCAAAGCCTCATCATCTGCTAATTTCCATAAGCTATGAAAATAATAAATGGTTGGGTCACCGCCTGCCATTTGACAAATATTTTGATCTATATGTGGCAGCTGATTCACATGGCCCTTGTAACTCTCCGCCCAATCGATAAATAAATTTACTGTGCCGTACAATTGGTTGCCAGCGGCCTGCAGTCCCCGGTCCAGTTTTTCAGCACTAAATGGTTCGGGAGCACCAGTAGCATTTATACGCTCGATCTTGATTTCTGCGCGAACTTCTGTCGCGCGGTCCTGGAAGGTTTGCCGCACAATCATTGAATTGGTATTGGCTTCCATCGGTAGCCAGTTATCATCATGTTTGGACTGACTAATAATTAACTCAAAATAACCGTTTTTATCGCACTGCAATTTTTGTGAATCAAAATATCCTGTTGGCGATAGGTTTCCGTCTTTGCCGTAACTGCCTCCTTTGGTGCTAAAGGCAAGAAAATCTACACTGCCGCGCGTGCCGCTAATTTTGTAGTCATATTTTGAGCTTAGGGTGCAACTCTGATAATAATTGTCCGGGTTGTCGGCTCCTGTCTTTGCTCCCTCGTTGGGGGACCCTTGCAGTCGAGGAAACGCGACATCGCCATACTCCATGGCATTTTCTAGCGAGCCACGCAAGCGTCGGATCAGATAGCGATATCCTTCGGCTTTATTAAAAGCATCATTGGGCGTCTCGGGACGTTGAATCAATTTCCCCGCCTCTTTCAAACGATCGCAAAACTCGTCCCAGCTGGTTCCGTCTATCACTCGTTGTTCTATGTCTTGGGTAGTCATTTCGCGATCCTCTAGCTTAAGTGTATTAGCTTAAGTGTATTTGTTATAGGTAGTTAACGCACCGGGTGATGAATCAGAACTCGATCTATGTTATGAATGTGCGTATCGTCAGCGTACAATACGATAAAAAGCATAATCACTAGTTTGGTCAAAGTCTATAACCTCAAAATGACAAGCTGTTAAAGATTCTTGTAAAGGCGTGCCCCCCTTCTTTTTATACTGGTATTATGACTGGCAGAATTTGAACAAAATACCCAAATCCTTGTTGGAGTCGCACATTGAGTACTGTAAATTTTGATTCAGAGGCCCTGTTAACAACGGCTCGTAAACTGGCTGCATTGGATGACTTTGGTCGCCACGAGTTTAGGCCAGGCCTTGAAAGCATTCTCAAGACCTATGACAGTAACGATCTCACCGAGGCGGGTCGTCGAGCTTCTTATGATCGCATCCTGAAATTACTGGTGGCCAGGCTTCGTATAGAAGATGGATGGAAGCGATACCCTGAGATACTTGATGTTGAAATTAAAGCCCCGATGATTCTCACGGGTATGCCGCGTACAGGTACATCGGCGTTGGTTAATTTACTGGCGCTTGACAGTAATGCTCGTCCGGTAAAAATGTGGGAGGGTTTGAATCCCTGTCCTCTTGAGGGGCTACCCACAGAGCAGAATGACCCGCGTTATTTAGAAATGAAAATGTATTTTGATGAGTTAAAGAAAGACCCGGAAATGTTAAAAATTCATGAAGGTTCAGTGGATGGCCCGGAAGAATGTATCCATTTAACTAATCATACATTTGAAGATGTGCAATATGGTGTTGAAGGCTTTATGGAGCCTTACGCAACCTATTTTCGTCAAGTAGATCGGCGTCCGATTTATCAATATCACCACAATTTATTGCGCATGCTCCAATGGCAACGACCGGGCGAGAGATTTTTACTGAAAGCGCCGTATCATTTGTGGTCCTTAGATATATTGCTAAAGGAGTACCCTGACTCTTCGATATTGATTACTCATCGAAACCCTGTTGCCGTTGTGGGTTCTTATTGCAGCATGATGCATACGCTGATGCCAGATCAAGAAAATATAGACAAAGCAGATCTCGGAAGGCGAGTGTTTAATTATCTTGCTGATCAGGTGACGATGAGTATCGAAGCTAGAAAAATAATTGGCAACGATCGTATCCTCGATATTCAATATAACGATTTTGTCGGTGATTCACTGGCTACGATAAAGCGTATCTACGACCGCTTTGAACTGCCTATGTCTGATGTTACATGGCAGGCAATGGATAAATATATGGCTGATCACCCGAAAGGACGGCATGGTAAACATGACTATCGTTTGGTTGATTTTGGTTTAACGGACCGCGAAGTGTTGGATCGATTTTCTGAGTATATCGATACTTATCAAGTTGAGGTGTAGCGGTAATTTATTGGTTCTTGTTACTTCAGGTGTTTTTGCATGAGTACTGCTCGTATACTTCCATTATTGATTTCTCCTCTCCCTCCCGTTCATAGTGAGGAGCTACCTCATGTTGGCGCGGGGCTGCGATTTTTAGAGAGCCCAACCAATTATTTTATCGAGTTAAGAGAAAAGTATGGAGATACTTTTTTCGTTAGTATTTTCGGGTTTAATTTATTGATGACCTTTTCACCTAAAGGTTTGGAAAGCCTGTACAAGTTTGAAGAAGACGAGGCCAGCTTTCTTATGGCTACTTTCGATATGATCGGGTTTAAAACACCCATCGAAACGTTAATCGATACCGACGCCATGCTTTTTTATAGGCTGCTAATGCATAAAAAAATGCCACAGTACGTTGAGACGATGGCTACGGTTGTCGATATGGAACTCGAACGTTGGGGGGAGGGTGGCAAATTAGAGATGTTTGATACGATTAGAACTTTGGAGCAACGCGTCGGTTATGGGTTATGGATATCGGAAGAAGCGGCAATGGAACCTAACTGGCAGGAGCTGAAGGCTTATTTTGATGTGCTCGATCAAGAGAAATCATTTGTCGATCCATCCGCTACGTTAGAGACTATTCGATCGGGAAAGTCTAAAGAGAAGCAAGCGGCAAAAGGTCTTTATGAATTGCTGCCAAAAATATTTTTACAGCACGACACCAACCCCAATAAAAAATATGCAAGTGCCGATTTTTTTCGCGAGCACTTTGCGGGTCAGGAAAACTTGGATAGAAAAGTCCTTAATAACACGATAAATGCTAACCAGGGTTTTCTCTCCAATCTATATGCGGCAATAGCATGGGCTGTTGTGCGTTTAGCAGAACATTCACTGGTGCTAGAAAAGGTACGTAATGAGATTGCTCAGGTAAAAAAGGAATTCGGGCCTAATTTCTTGTCGTCAATAGAGGCTTTAAATTCTATGGATTACTTAGAGCAAGTATTGATGGAGTCGGTAAGAATTGCCCAGCGTTCACTTACACTGCGTAAAGTAATGAGTCCGATTGACTTTGATGACGGCAATCAAATCTATCATGTAAAAGAGGATGTTTACATTGCCACGATGTCTTCGGTAACCAATACGCAAGAGCCTGGACTACAGGCGTTTAATCCCGATAATTACAATAAAAATCGTTTGTCAGAGTCTGTCACGATTGCGGGAAAAGAAACGATTAGTACTTTTGGTCACGGTAAGCATGCTTGCCCCGCGCAACGGTTTTCCCATCATATGTGTAAGATAGTGATTGTAAAGTTGCTTGATAAATTTGATATTCGAGCTGCTTTTGAAGGGACTCCTGCGCCTTCTAATAAACAAATGGGTGGGGTGGCGCGGCCAGAGGTTCCAACGTACGTTCATCTGACGCGGATCTAACGCAACTAGTTGTTGCTGCTGATTACAACAAGTACACGTTCTTTTCTGCGTTTGATAACGGTGGTTTCTCTGTCTATGGCGAATACAGGGCTAGCCCCGACAACCTCCTTTTGTTAGCTTAGCTGGGTCAAGTAAGCGTACGAGCTCTTCTCTGCTTATGTCGGTATTTTCTGCCGCTACGTCAATGATGGGGCGGCCCTCGGCGTAAGCTTGTTTTGCAATTTTAGCGGCTTTTGCGTAGCCGATAATGGGATTGAGCGCAGTGATTAGAATGGGGTTGCGTGATAAGCTTTCTTGCAGTCGAGATTCGTTGACTTGAAACGTGGCAATCGCTTTATCGGCTAGCAAGGGGCACACATTGGCGAGTAAATGAATGCTGCGCAATAAGTTTTCGGCAATCAGGGGTAACATTACGTTTAGCTCAAAATTACCGGATTGCCCAGCAATGGTAATTGTGGCATCGTTGCCAATCACCTGAGCCGCTACCATGGCGGCCGCTTCGGGTATGACCGGATTGACTTTGCCGGGCATTATCGATGAACCTGGCTGTAGTGCTTCCAGTGAAATTTCTCCCAGGCCCGCTAACGGCCCCGAATTCATCCAGCGCAGATCGTTGGAAATTTTTAGTATTGATACGGCGGTAGTTTTTAGTTGGCCAGATAGTGCCACTGCAGTATCTTGGGTTCCTATGAGGCTGAAAATATTATCGGCAGGTTTAAATTCCAGCCCAGTGCGTTCGTTAAGAGCTTGACAAAACTTTGTGGAAAATTGAGGGTGAGCATTGATGCCTGTGCCTACCGCTGTTCCCCCCTGTGCTAACGCTTGAATACTGGGTTGTAGTTGTTGAACCCTGCTAATATTTTGTTCGATTTGACTAGCCCAGCTGTCGAGACCTTGACTCATGCGTATTGGCATTGCGTCCATAAGGTGGGTTCGACCGGTTTTAACATAGTGGTCTACTGATAGGGCTTTGTCTCTAATCGTTAACGCTAAATGTTTTAGGGCTGGGAGCAGCTGTTTGGATATTGCCATAGCTGCCCCGATATGAATAGAGGATGGAATAATATCGTTACTGCTTTGGCCGCAATTTATATGGTCGTTTGCACTAACGGTATCGCCATATAGGGTTGTTGCCATGGTGGCTAAAACCTCATTGGCATTCATGTTAGTGCTGGTGCCAGAGCCGGTTTGAAAAATATCGACCGGAAAATGGCGCATCAGATCTTGATCTTGAAGCAGCTTGTCCACAGCTAGACAAATGGCTTTTGCCATATTTTTTGGAATTTGATCGAGTTCGCTATTAGCGATAGCGGCAGCGTACTTGGCCTCAAGAAGTGCCCGAATAAAGGCTTCGGGCATGCCTTGGCCGCTAATTTTAAAATTCTCGATAGCTCGTTGTGTTTGGGCGGCATATAGAGCGTCGGCAGGCACATTAAGCTCCCCCATACTGTCAGTTTCTATTCTGAATTTTGCCATTGGTGTTTGCTCGAATTATTGGTTTATAGCTCGACTGTAATACATTTGCCTTTAATGTGAAATTAATAGTTCGTATTCGAGAGTATAATAACTGTAATCAGTTTGCCTGTGCTGGCCGTAACTTTATCAATTTTTAAAAATTAGCTAATATTACTTCTCCTTTTTCGGCCAAAATATTTTGTATCTAAATATTTGCGACAATGAAACAAACGTGATTAGTTTATGATGTCAAATAGTCTCCCGCTTATTGTATCCAGAAGTGATGAAATCCAGAGTCGACTGTACGAACGTTTTCAGCAAGAAGGCTACCTGTATTTTAAAGGAATATTTTCTGGCGAAAAGTGTGACATGTTATTACGCGACATACTTGAATGTGTAGAGCCTTATGTTGCTTTTGACCAAGATAATCATACCCCAATATTGGTGGGCAACCCTTTTTATGAAACTGACCCGATTTGGGATGAAGTCTATCCGAAAATACAATCTTTGCACAGTTTTCATAATTTTTTTCATCAGCAGGGTTCAATGCAATTGATGGAAATCGTCGCGGGCGAAGAGGTTTTTGTTTATCCAATGAAAATGGGACGAATCGCCACACCGAATATGAAAGGTTATGAAACCCCGCCACATCAAGATGCGCATTCGCACCAGGCTGGTCCAACGATGGCAGGGATGTGGGTGGCACTGCATGATGTAACCCAAGGAATGGGTCGATTAATGTTATTGCCGAGATCACATAAGTCTGGTGTTAGAGAAGTCATTGAAGCCAATGGTGTTGGTGGTGTTCAATGCGAGATATTTCCACAAGAGACGGAATGGCATGTTTCTGATGTTGGTCAAGGCGATGTTATTATTTTTCATTCATGCTGCGTGCACAAAGCAGAACCAAACACCTCGAAATCAAGAGTGAGAATTAGTATTGATACACGCTTTTGCGACTATGGGGCTCCGGTTTTTTCGACAAATATCGAGCCACATCACGGCTGGCGTATCGAAACGATAAATTGGGAAGAAATTTATCGGGGCTGGGATGATAAAGACTTACAGTATTACTGGCGAGACTACCCCGGTTTATGGGGCTCTTAACGTTGGAGAGCCCCAGCAATTATTTGATGCCGCCGATAAAAAATTTGTTAGTATAAGTACATTAAATCCATGAGAAATATTTATTGGCAGCGTTCCCATATTGGCCATGAGATAGTTGATTAGATAAGTCGGTGGTGGAAGCGTAGCGTAGTTATGTCTGGAAATAAAAGTTTGCAGGGTAAGGGTAGTATGAAGCGATGGTTATGGCTCCTTCTGGCGTGCTTGTTAGTGACAGCCGTGCTGGGTGGTTTAAAGTATTTACAAATTAGTAAGGCAATTGCGTTCGCCAATTCTTTTCCGGAGCGCTCCGAGGCGGTTACGGCCGTGGTTGTTCAACCATCAACGTTGCAACAAACTTATCGAACTATTGGTGAAGTACGGGCTACCCAGTATGTTGAGCTGCGCAATGAAGTCGATGGAAAAATAAGCGCGATTAATTTTACCGGCGGTAATACCGTTGCCGAGGGGCAGGTATTACTGGAATTAGATAGCAGTGAAGAGCGCGCGCAGTTACGGGCGACTCGCGCCCAACTCAAGCTTGCTCAATTACAGTTACAACGCTCAGTGGGGCTCTACAAAAAAAAGCTTATTAGCGAAAATGATGTCGACATCGCACGGGCTAACACAGAGGTGTTGCTTGCCAACGTTGCAGCGCTAGTTGCGGCCATTGAAAAAAAGACCTTGATTGCTCCCTTTGCTGCTGAGACTGGAATGCATAATCTGCAAGTCGGTCAGTATCTAGCCGAGAATTCAGTTATCACTGATCTGAGCGGTAGTGTTGGTCAGTATTGGGTAGATTTTGAATTGCCGCAAGACAAAGCATCGTTATCGTTAGGTGATGCGCTATCGATAACGGGTAGAGGTCTAATTGATGGCGCATTAGTCGCTCATATCGTCGGCACAGAATCAACAATCGATACCGTATCAAGAAGTCGAGGTTACCGCGCACTAATAGTAGATGCACCTCAAAGGCTACGTCCAGGCGCTGTAATTAATATAGAAGTTATGGTTGGAGTACTCGACGGAATTTTCCGTCTACCCACTAGCGCAGTTCGACGCAGCAATTTTGGTGCTTTTGTTTATGTACTTGAAAAGGCAGAGCCCGGGGCTGATGCTAAGCATCGCGCTGTTCGAAAAAGGGTGGTCCTAAGCGGTGCAAAAGGTGATGAAGTGTTTGTCAGCTCTGGATTACAAACGGGTGAGCAAGTTGCGGCGATTGGTGCATTCAAGCTTGAGGATGGCTTGTTAGTCAATATTGTGGAGAGAGCAAGAGACAGTGATGTAGAGCAGGGGTTAAAGGAATGAATGCTTCATCTGGCTCTTCATTGCGCCCCACAGAATCGCCCCCCGACGGCAAACCTAACATGCTGGACATATTTGTCGAGCGGCCATTGATAGCCATTGTTATTTCTCTGGTTCTGGTGTTGTTGGGGTTGCGAGCGGCAATAGATATGCCGGTGTTAGAGTTCCCTGAAATTGAAAGCTCCGCGCTTGTTATTACTACGCCATATGTTGGCGCTTCAGCAAAAACGGTGCAAGGGTTTGTTACCGATCCGATTGAGCGAGCTGCCGCTACGGTCCCTGGGGTTGATTACATAGACTCATCGACAACGGCTGGTTTAAGTATAGTTACCGTCTGGTTAAAGCTCAATGAGCCCAGCACGTTAGCGTTAGCAGAGTTGAATGTGAGACTGAGCCAAATTAGCTTTGAATTACCTCCGGGTGCAGAAGACCCGTCAATTGACGTTGAGCGTGCCGATTCCGCTAACGCTATATTTTATTTGGATGCGCGTTTAGGTGGTCGCTCCTTAGCTGAAGTCACTGATTATATGTCGCGTTATATTGTGCCGGTTATTTCGTCGATACCGGGGGTACAGCGTGTGCCCATTTATGGTGGGCGCGCACCAGCCATGAGAATTTGGCTCGATCCGGCGCGGCTTAATTATTTTAATATCAGCGCCCAGCAAGTGCGTCAGGCATTGGCGAGTAATAATGTTATTGCACCTATCGGCAGAATTGAAAATCGACAGCAGCGTATTGATTTACAAGCGAGCGCTACATTAAAAAGTAAAGAAGACTTTGAGCGGCTAGTGATCAGTCATGTTGGCAATACAATCATTCGCGTAGCTGATATAGCCCGTGTCGAACTAGGCGAGGTCGAAGGCGACAAGATTGCACGTTACAGCCAGCGCGATACGATTTATCTTGGTGTCTATGGTTTGCCTGGGGCCAATGAGCTGGAAATTGGTAACGAGCTATATAGCGTGTTGGATAATCTCAATAAATCGTTACCCGATGGAATGAAAGTCGAAGTTGGCTACGATGGCACCCTATATATGCGTAATGCGCTAAAAGAGATATTTGTTACTCTTGCCGAAACGGTGATGTTAGTAGGAATCGTAGTGTTGTTATTTATGGGCTCGATACGTAGCGCTTTTGTGCCGCTTATTACTATCCCTATATCGCTACTTGGTGCGATGGCTCTAATGATGGCCATGGGTTTTTCTTTTAATTTACTAACGGTATTGGCGATAGTGCTGTCAGTAGGCTTGGTCGTAGACGACGCGATTGTCGTGGTAGAAAACGTAGCGCGATTTATGCGCGAAGGTATGAGTCGAAGAGAAGCCGCGTTAGCAAGCTCCCGCCAATTATTAACTCCTATTCTCGGTATGACGATTACACTCACAGCGGTTTATTTACCCATCGGATTTTTATCAGGTTTAACGGGAGTTCTTATCCGAGAATTTGCCTTTACTCTTGCCGTTGCTGTATTGATATCCGGAGTCATTGCGTTGACTTTATCGCCGATTATGAGTGCTTATGCCAGTCCGTCCCGTGGCGAAGAGGGTGCAGTAACAAGTTGGATTTCTGCTAGATTTGACGGGTTGCGTCATCGCTATGAAAAAATGCTGGCGCGTAGTTTGAGTTGGACTCCACAATTGCTAGTATTTGGTTTGTTCTTTTCTCTATTGGCGATTCCATTTTTGCTATTTTCACAGCAGGAGCTGGCACCTATTGAAGATGAGAGTACTATTTTTGTGGTGTCCGAAGCGCCCCCAGAAGCGTCGTTAGATTATACCCGTAAGCATATGCACGATGTCGTTGACGTCATGAATAATTTGCCGGATGCGACTTATATGTGGCAAATTGTGACGCCTAATGGTTCATTTGGCGGTCAGGAATTTATTGATCCAAAAGACCGTGACGCTACGCCTTTGGATATATTGCAATCGACGTTTGCAAAGTTGGCGCAGGTACCCGGTCTAAAGGCATTTCCAAATTTGTTTCCGCCGTTG
>JAJRPK010000047.1 GCA_024280785.1 Gammaproteobacteria bacterium | reverse complement strand
CATCGGGACAAATATTTTGTCGCGAAGGTCGTCGGGGATGCTTGGTCCGTTATTGCAAATGTCAATACGACAGACTAATTTGTAGGCGTGGCCTCCGAGCGTCATATGTCTGTGTACTCGGGTTCGAATCATAATTTTGGGAGAAGACTGGGTATGACCGCTATCACCGGGTGTCGCATAATTACTGGCTGTTAAAGCTTGGACTGCATTTCCGGTAATGTTAAGTACAGCTTGAATGAGCCCCTCACGGTCTGCTAACAAATCGGGAATACTAGGATCGTAGTCTCGTATAATTTCAACTTCGTCACCCGCTTCTGCCTTGGTTAAATGGAGGACTCGCTCCAACACGTCATGGATATTGGTGATACTCTTTTCTTGGGTTTTGGCTGGCGTTAGCATCCGGTCCACCAGTTTTCTCAAACGGTCTGACTCATCGATAATGATTTGAGTGTATTCTTTTAAACTGGGGTCTGAGAGTTCTTTTTCGAGTAGCTGTGCGGCGCCACGGATTCCACCCAGCGGGTTTTTAATTTCGTGTGCCATTCCTTTGATCAGCGCGTGAGTAGATTCTTGGGCTGAAAAGAGTGTTTCTTCGCGACTGATCCGCAGTAGTCGGTCGATAGGTTGAATTTCAATAATGAGCGCACTACCGGGGATACCTTCGGCAGGCGTGACCGTGTAGTCTACGGTTATCCTGGTTAATTTACTGCCTTGGACTGTTGTTAACACGGCTTCGCGTTGAGTGTGAGGCTGCGCGCTAGAGAGGGTGTCGTAAAAGTTGGCCAAGGCCTCTTCGGCATCAACTAATAAGGTGTCTATCGGTTGGCCTATATGGCGGTTACCACTGAGCCCAAGTAGCACTTCTGCCGAGGCATTAATATGGCTAAGGCATAGCTGATCGTTGAGCAACAAAATAGATGTGCTCAAGTTTTCGAGAAGCCTTGTGTGCAGTTGTGCAGAGATCATAATAAGAGCCTTGCAAAAAATGTGCGCAGTTGACCTATTTTGAAAAAAAACTTTAAAATTCTATATAAAACAATGGAGTAAGCCGAATATTGATCAAGAGAGCAGGTCAATTTAATCAATCCAGAGAGCATTCGGTCTAGAGGGGCACGTCATAAGTATAACCGATGCACTAGGTTGGTGCAGGCCAGGTTGGCGAGGGACTGATAGCTAAGAGATAACGACGAGATAACAATGTACTGAACCAAGCGGTGCAGCGGGCGCATAGCTAACTGAGAGCTGACAAATGCATGATTCACGGTTTAACGACAAGCGCAAACAGGAAATCGACAAACTATGATTAGGCAAACTCAAACTATTTATTGTGGTGTAAGCCAGTGAACAAGCGGTTTTCAACAGTTTTACTAGCACTATTATTGAGCTCACTGGGCCTGAATATCTATCTGTTATTGGGTCTGGAGTTTTTATCAGCTGGCCAGCCCGAAATAGCAGTCAATGATTATTCCCGGCAGGTACAGCGTCCGTCACTTCGAGGCTTAGGCAGCCTGTTTGACCGCTCTAGTGAGTCAGCATCGCAAGATCTAAAGTCCGTGGATGTCCAGCTTCTCTTTGATGCCGGTGACTTTCCTGCGTCAGTACAAGCCTATCAGCTAATACTTGGTAGTGACCCAAGCCGGGCTGGACAATTGAAAGTGCAGTGGCTAGCCACTGCCGAACAATGGCTAGAAGAGCAGCAACTGGGGCGGGTCGAATCTTTAATCGATGCTTTTTTAGTGATATACCCTTACGACATAGCGTTTCGATCCTTGCAAGTAAACTGGCTGGCAGAATCGGGAAATACTTTGGCGGCCATTGAATTGTTGTATACCTTGATTAGTGAGCTAAACCCTGCGCAGCAAGGGCCTTACGTTAGTCAAATACAACGGCTGGTAGCTCAGGAAATAAAATCTTTGCAGGCGCAAAAGGCGTGGTTGCCGTTATCACAGTTTGTCGAACGCTTGTTATGGCATGAGCCTCAGCACCCTCCTTACGTTTTAGTCTTAGCGCAAGTGCAGATTGAGTTAAAACAATATACACAAGCCAAAACGGCGCTGTATAGCATTCAATACGACGCTTTTTATGCGGCGAGAGTTAAAGAGTTACTTGATCGTATTGCATTGGTCGATTTGTTGGATGCGGCCGTGCCGCTAACGGTGCATCGAGAGCACTATTCGGTTCAGGGAAATTTGAACGGTAATGTTTCGGTTAAGCTTATTATCGATACCGGGGCTTCACTATCTGTTTTATCGAGGCGTACTTTTGATTTGCTAAAGTCTTCGTTATCCCCCGTATTTGTTCGACGCGCGTCGATTAATACTGCTGGGGGCAAAGTAGAGGCGCCCGTTTATGAATTTTTGTCTTTTCAAATACAAGATTATCGGATTGCCAATATGCAGTTTGTAGTGATGGATTTAGCCGACACTTCGCAAACCAGCGGGTTGTTAGGAATGAATTTCTTGAAAGCGTTTAATTTTCAAATTGATCAAGGTAACAATGTATTGCTGCTGTCTCCTCGATAATGCGATCGTATGGTTGTTTAATTTGCATGCCAATTTATCTAGCGGGGTTTACTCTTTTTGACGTGTTTTAAGTTTAGCTCGGCTTTAGTCAGAGCTTTTTGTAGTTGGCGCACACGACTTAAATATTCTGCCGATGGGCGCGCTCCACCCTTGGTCATGCCGACAAAATCCCCATCGACGATTTCTTTTCCTTTTTCTAGCTCATTAGCTGCCTGGTTAATGGCGTTTTTTGCAGCTTTGATTTTATCCTTCCAGCTGTTGTACTGGTCCTTGTTTTTTGCTTGCTGAGCGTCGGCTTTTTTTGTGCGTTCTTCCTTTGCGTCCTTAATCCAATCTGGATTGCTTTCTAATACTGTTTTTGGCGAGAGGACAACATTTTGCGATGGGTCGTTCTCGGGCAGAGCCTCTATAGTGGTTGCTTCGTTTGTTGTTGATGGCTGGTCGGTATAAGTAATTTTGCCATCGGGCCCAACCACTCGATAAACCTCAGCGAACAACGGCAAGGATAGGAGGATTAGCGTAGCTCCCATTAAAGCGATAACAGAAGGGGTGCTAAGAATTGAAGAGGTGCGACGAACAGGCGAGCTCATGAGCAGATCCTTTAAACAAATGTGGCGTCATCAATCGTTGCTGGTGTACAAGAAGCCATTAGCGGGAGCGGGCTTGTGATCGTACGATTGAGCTTCTTAATCCCAGTTACTAATAATAAGTGCTTTTAAAAAGAATACCCTCAATAGTAAGATACCGTGTCTTAGCGTGAAGTTCCAATGATATTGTGGCGTTTTTTGGCAAAAAAAACCCGCCGTATAGGCGGGTTTTGCATCAAAGGATGTCGATTAGCAAGAGTAGTACATGCCAAACTCAACAGGGTGAGTTGTCATGTTAAGGGTCTCGATTTCTTGTCGTTTAAGTTCGATATAAGCGTCGATCATATCGTCGCTCATGACTCCGCCCACAGTCAAAAACCCACGGTCATTGTCCAATGCTTCTAACGCTTGCTCAAAAGTAGAGGCAACAGTCGGAATAGCGGCGGCCTCTTCGGGAGGTAAGTCGTATAGATCTTTATCCGCTGGCTCGCCAGGGTGGATTTTGTTTTTAATGCCGTCTAAGCCCGCCATTAACAGTGCAGTAAAGCACAGGTAAGGGTTGGCAGTTGGGTCGGGATAACGAACTTCAATTCGTCGGCCTTTTGGGTTGGGAACGAATGGAATCCGAATCGATGCTGAGCGGTTACGCGCTGAATACGCGAGCATAACCGGAGCTTCAAAGCCTGGCACCAATCGTTTGTAAGAGTTAGTTGAAGCGTTAGCAAAGGCATTAATTGCACGTGAATGCTTGATAACACCACCAATATAATACAGCGCTAATTCAGAGAGGCCGCCGTATTCATCACCGGCCATAAGGTTTACACCGTCCTTAGATAGCGACTGGTGACAATGCATGCCGCTACCGTTATCGCCAACGAGTGGCTTAGGCATAAACGTAGCGGTCTTGCCATAAGCGTGCGCGACGTTATGGGTACAGTACTTAAGAATTTGAACTTCGTCTGCTTTTTTGGTTAGCGTATTGGCGCCGACACCGATTTCACATTGTCCAGCAGTGCCCACTTCATGGTGGTGAACCTCTATTACAAGGCCCATATCGGCCATTGCCCCGCACATGGCGGCACGTACATCATGTAGTGAATCGACAGGTGGAACGGGGAAGTAACCGCCTTTAATGCCTGGTCGGTGCCCAGTATTGCCATCTTCAAAACTTTTGTTACTCGACCAAGCGGCTTCTTCAGAATTAATTTCGTAACCAGCGCCGGAAATGTCAGCGTGCCATTTGACGTCGTCAAAGACAAAAAACTCTGGCTCAGGTCCAAACAATACGGTATCGGCGATGCCAGTGGACTTCATATACTCTTCGGCGCGAGTGGCAACAGAGCGCGGGTCTCGATCGTAGCCTTGTCCGGTCATTGGCTCGACAATACTGCAGCGAATGATTATGGTTGTTTCGTCGGTAAAGGGGTCAAGGACAGCAGTCGTGTCGTCTGGCATTAAAATCATGTCCGACTCATTGATGCCTTTCCAGCCTGCAATAGAAGAACCGTCGAACATTTTTCCGTCTTCAAAAAAACCTTCGTCAACTTCATGAACAGGAATTGATACGTGCTGCTCTTTGCCTTTAGTATCAGTAAAACGCAAGTCAACCCATGTTGCTTCGCTGTCTTTTATTAATTTCAGAGTGTTCTCTGACATCAGTCATTCTCCAGTAATCCCCAAAAGATGAGGGTGCTTGTTAATGTGTAGTGTGTGCTTTTTAAAATGCGCTGTGCAAATTGGACTGTATAAAATAGTATCAATCGAGTCGCTATAATAGAAGGACGGCGATTTTATACCGATTTTGAGGCCAAAAGATATTTTTCTATTGATAAAATTCTTTTAGCGCGGGATTACAAAGATTTGGCCATTCTGTCACGGCGAGCTTTGTCGTCACAAAGCAGGACTGTTGCAACAGTTGTACCAAGTGCTAAGGGAGGAGGGCTTTGCACTAAGTTATTGATTTCAATGCAGAGGCAAACCCCTATTGGGATTCTTTAGTCGGCCTTTAATATTAATGATCCATAATAGAGCGCGCACGCTCTATTATGGTGCAGTACAAAGGTATGAAGCAAAATTGCGCTTATCTCTTCTAGTTTGATGGGCTCGGTCACAGCTATACTGCGCAGCTAAAAATCAATTCTTTCACCCCATCACTTTGCTCTTAATATGAAATTCATTGTTAAATTAGCTCCCGAGATTACGATCAAGTCGCGGCCCGTTCGCAAGCGGTTTGTTGCCCGATTACATACGAATATTAGGCGTGTGTTAAAGCGAAATACCGTGTCTGCAGATGTGGTGCTGCGCTGGGACATGCTCGAAGTCGCTATCGACAATTCTTCGGAATGTTATCTTGATCATTGTTCGCTAGCGCGTGATCTGTTGCGAAAGATACCCGGTATCGCCCATATTCTTCAGGTCCAAGAGAGAGCCATTGGCGCTAATGACGATGGTGTTGACAGTAATCAAGATAATGGCAAATATGGCGACAATGATAAGAAAAACGACAAAGAAGCTATATTAGAGATAATTTATCGCGAAACCGCGTCTTTACTAGCGGATGATTTGGAAGGCAAAACTTTCGTTGTTCGATGCAAGCGTCAGGGCAAGCATGCATTTAGTTCCCACGATGTAGAACGCTATGTGGGTGGCGGCCTGTTTACTAACGGGGCAACCGCTGGGGTAAAAATGCGCGGTGCCGATGTCACTGTTAACCTGGAGATAAAACAAGACCGATTGTTTATTGTTGAGCATCGCTATGCTGGGCTGGGTGGCTATCCTATCGGATGTGTTGGCCCCGTGTTATCGCTAATGTCAGGAGGATACGACTCTAGCGTTGCCAGCTTTGATACTATTCGACGAGGGATGGAAACGCACTTTTGCTTTTTTAATTTAGGCGGTCATGCTCATGAGGTTGGGGTCAAGCAAGTGTCGCATTTTTTGTGGGAGGAATACGCTTCTTCGCATCGAACGGCGTTTGTAAACGTTAATTTTGAACGCGTAGTCGAAGAGATTTTAACCACAGTAAATAACTCATATATGGGAGTTATTTTAAAGCGAATGATGATTCGTGCAGCAAGTCGCATTGCCCAAGAAATGGATATAGAGATATTGGTAACCGGAGAAAGTATTGCTCAGGTGTCGAGTCAAACCTTAAGAAATTTGTCGGTTATCGATAAGGTCACGGATATGCTGGTACTGCGACCCTTGGCGACGGAAGATAAGTCGACGATTATATCGAGATCTAACAAAATTGGCG
Source organism: Gammaproteobacteria bacterium (assembly GCA_024280785.1). Lineage (GTDB taxonomy): Bacteria > Pseudomonadota > Gammaproteobacteria > Pseudomonadales > UBA7434 > UBA7434. The sequence goes on along the minus strand of JAJRPK010000047.1, from coordinate 3,322 downwards.
TGGGGAAGTATGCCGAGCACATGCCGGAATATTGTGCGGTGATATCCGACAAGCCAACAACGTCGGCAAAGATGGACATAGTGTTGCACGAAGAGAGTAAGTTTGATTTTTTAGTACTAGATGCCGCTGTGAAGGAAAGAAAAATAACGGGCATTGACAACGTGTATCAACCACAGATTGCCTTTGAAGAAATTGAGCAGCAGGCAATTCCAGAGCCGAATCAAATTATTATTGATTTGCGGCCAGATGATGAGCGAGACAAAAAACCGCTGGTGCTGCACGCCAATGAGACCTTGAATATTCCCTTTTATCAAATTAATCGATTGTTTCATTCGTTGGATTCAAATAAACAATATTTGCTGTTTTGTGATCGTGGCGTGATGAGTCGCTTACACGCGGCTCACTTGCAGGCCGACGGATTTGGAAATGTCAAAGTGTATCGGCCTGAGTAGAAATAACACTTATGGCTAACGAACCGATCTCATTTAACGCTTTAATAAAAACGTTTATTGCGTATTTTTTATATATTTTATTGTTTACGGCCTTGCTACCACTGCTGCCTCTCCGATTGCTCTGGCGTTCCATTAAGGCGCCAGAGTACCGTAAGCGTATGTTAGAGCGTTTTGGTGTTTTCTCTATTCGGCCCAAGAAAAACGGAATTTGGATTCATGCTGTTTCAGTCGGCGAGACAGTGGCAGCGGCACCTCTCATTAGGGCTTTGCAACAAATATATCCTGATCGCGCGATTACTGTGACAACCACTACACCTACTGGCTCTGAACGAGTTGTGTCGCTGTTGGGAGATTCCGTTAGCCATGTCTATGCGCCCTACGATTGGCCGTTGTTTGTTTGGCTGTTTTTAAGGCACGTTAAACCCAGTATCAGTATTGTGATGGAAACAGAGCTTTGGCCTGTTTCGATTGTCGTTTGCCGGTTAATGTCAGTGCCAGTTGTTGTGGCTAATGCCCGTTTGTCCCAAAAGTCCGCGGCGGGTTACGCAAAGGTATCGTGGTTATCTAATGCGATGCTACGGTGTATAGCCGTGGCCACTCAGCATTCAGAAGATGCCAAGCGGTTTTTGGATTTAGGTGTGCGGGCCAGTCAGTTGCAAATCACCGGAAGCATTAAGTTTGATATTGAATTGCCATCCGAATCTCAAAGTCGCGCAAGGGATTATAAGCAAGAGTGGCGGGCAGCGAATAAATCATTTGTTTGGATCGCAGCAAGCACTCACCCGGGTGAGGATGAAATCGTGTTGACCGCACATAGAAAAATTCTTAGTCAGCATCCCAATATTTTGTTGGTGTTAGTGCCGCGTCACCCAGAGCGGTTTGATGAGGTGGCCGGGTTGACGCTGTCACGGGGTTTTAGCTTACAACGCCGAAGCCAAGAAGAAGCGCTGTTGCCTAACACAGATGTTTTGTTAATTGATGTGATGGGAGAGCTGCTGACCTTTTACGGTGCTGCAGATATTGCTTTGGTGGGGGGTAGTTTGGTGCCAGTGGGTGGGCATAACTGCCTGGAACCAGCCGCTTGGAGTGTGCCGGTTTTGTCAGGGCCTTATACACATAATTTTGAGCATATTGTCAGCCTTCTTAAAGCGGAGAATGCTCTTGAAGTCATTGTTGACGATCAACAGTTGGCGCAGGCCATTAGCCAGTCTATAAGCGGCGCAGAGGCTCGAGTAATTGCGGGCCGCGCCGCGCGCAAGGTGTTAGATCAAAATCGTGGGGCGCAGAAAAAATTGCTAAAGTTTATCGCCCGGCAGATGAACTAACCATCGCGCTTTTCAATGCGGCGGTGGGTGGAATCATCCATTTATTTAAATCGTATATATCTTGTGGCCCTAGTGTCCCAGCAGCCTGTTTTAACTTAAGCGAGTTAATCACGTAATCGTAGCGAGTTTCCGCGTAATCTGTTTCAGCGCGATAAAGGTCTCTTTGAGCATCGAGCAAGTCAACAATATTTCTGGTGCCAGCATCGTAACCCGCTTGAGTTGCGTCGAGCGCGCTTTGTGCCGATGTAATGCCACGGCGTCTAGCCGTCACTCTCGCAGTGTCGGTAACTGTGATTAAATAGTTCGACCGCGCCTGTTGAACGGCTTTTCGTTTGGCGGCAACGAGGTTGGCTTGATCCCTTACTCTTTCAAAGCCGGCCTGTCTTTGTTCAGAATATTTTAGTCCGCCAAGATAAATCGGAACATCAACTCTAATTTCGAAAGTAGTGCCGTTAGCATTTGAGAATGCGGCAGGGAGCGGTCCTATGGGATCGATTCTGCTAAATTGGCTTGTATCCGTCTTGCTGTCTCGGTAGCGGATGCTGCCTGAAACAGTAGGTAAATGCCCGGATTTTTTAGCGTTGGCATTTTGATTAGAAGCGGCAGCGACTTGCTCGGCTAACTTGATAGATAAGTTATTGCCAAACGCGTAGGCCACCCATGCGTCAGCGTTAGCGGGTTCGGGTTTGCTAACCGGAAAGTTCGGCGCCAAATTATGTAGGTTGGAGGGTTGTCGTCCAGTGAGGGCGGCTACGGCTTCGTAAGCAATGCCCAAATCGATCTCTGCGGTTAAGCGATTGGCTATCGATAGATCGTGAGACGCGCGTGCTGAATGAACATCGGTGATGGCGATCAGTCCGACATCGTATCGTTGCTGGGTTTGTTCGAGCTGTTGGCTAACGGCTTTTTCAGCGGCCAAAGACGACGTTAGATTGTCTTTAGCTGACAGCACGTCAAAGTAAGCCTCGGCTGTTCGCAAGATCAAAGATTGCTGGTCAATAGAAAATTGTAGCTCTGCCTGCTTGGATAAGGCCTTGCTTTGTTTGAAAGAAAAATAAGTCGAGAGATTAAACAAGTCTTGAGACAGCGAAATGGAATAGCTATTGGTCGTATCTTCGGTGTTAAAGCTTGAGTCGAACGGCGGAACATCCGCTGAAAAAAATCGCCGACTTTCACTGTCTTCATCGGACTTAGTATAAGTATAATCTCCTCTAACTTGAGGAAGGAGCCGAGATAGGGCTTGTGATTTTATCTCTTTGTTGGCTTTATAGGTTGCTTGTGCCGCTTGCAGCGTAGGATCGTCTTTTACTGCCTGCTCGTAGACGTCGGCGAGAGTATCAGCGTGTGAAACGGGCGTAAGAAGTCCGGCCAGGATAAAGGTACTGGCAAACAGGCTAAGAGTTCGAGACAATATAGTCATCCTAAAGCTATCCTAAAATGTAAGGTGTTAAGGGCTTTTGGCGCTATGTTATATATAGGCATAGCGCTATGATTGTTTGGCTTAGGCCTATCAGCCCATTCGCTGGGCAATGGCTGTATTGGCTT
>JAJRPK010000046.1 GCA_024280785.1 Gammaproteobacteria bacterium | reverse complement strand
TAGATGCTGTTGCCGCTTAATAAACTGTTCAACATCCTCTAACGATAGTAAATTGTAATCTTCTTTAAAAACACTGTCTTTCCATTCACTAATACCCACCAATACGATATCTTCGGTCACAATTCCCTTTTCTACCCAAAGTAAGTAATCTGCTATTGCATCTGTGTAGTCAAAGAGGTGTAAGTCACCCGTTTTAGGTCCGATATGTACAGCCCCACCTACCGTTAGCGCTACATCATCAACTTTTGTATCGGTGTTAATTGAAACCTGCGCCAAATCATTCGGGCCACCAAAGTTAATAGTGAGCCCCTCAGCACGAAGACTCCCTTCATAGGCAGTTACTTGAGAATTAGCTGCTTGTTCATGTAACTGCGCGATAGAAAGCTCTCCCTCTTCGCTAGTACATTGAACTAAAGTCACTTGCGCCTGATATACCGAGGTCGTAGACATGCAAAATTGACCATCTCCAGCTTTCAAATGAATCTTTCCGGTTCCCGAAGTTCCAATTTCTGGCTGAAACCATTTCTGCCGGTCCTCATTGGCAGTGCAAGTTACTAATTCAATTCCCTTACCTACCGCTGGCTCACCCACTATACCCACGCAAACCGATTCTTTATTTACAGGATGGATTTGCGAGTTATTCCCCCATCTCCAGGTCGTACTAGCGAGACGGCAGACAGATTGGTGTATTACTTCACCTACATTCAAAAGAGGTGTATCTGCTGAGTCAGTCAGCACGTCTAAACAATAATACTGACCTGAAGAATCAGCATCACCGCTACGAATTTTGTAATCGAGTACCTTTTCCGGATGATAAAGGCCATTACTATCAGGAGAAACTTTTTGTATTTTTCCCCACAATTCTAAACCCCCACCATTACAAGCCCAGAGCCCAATGTTTCTACCCGTAACCGTAGGGTTGTTGCCCGCTACATCCAGACACGCTGCTCTAGTTCCGTAGTCTGATCGGATGAGACCTGTACTATCAATCGACCATGTTTCAGTTACGCTAGCACAAGTCCCCAATTGAATATTACTATTATTCGCCTGGCTGTTGGTTCCGGCAACATCAAGGCACTTGCCAGAATCAATGTGATGAATTTTTCTATCATCACCTAAAAACCATGTATCTGTCGTAGTGCATTTGGCTATTGTAATATTGGCTCCATCGTAAGGCGCCGAAAAACCGCTGCTCACTCTCATGCAAACATCCCCCCAATTCGCATGCACTTTTCCATCTATGTAATCACCTGGGCCGCCTACCGTCTGAATCTCGGCAGCGTAGGTATTAGCAACAGAAAAAATCATAGCCGCTAAAGAAACAACTATCATTTCCGCCGTTACTCTAATTTTGGTATTACCGTTAACATTTCTACCGTTCATTTCTATACTCTTCATATCACACCTCATATTGATCAATCTATAGTTTTACAGAGTTTTACAGGTTCTGCCGCCGACCTTTATTAACGACATATATTCGCTAATAAAGCTTCGGTTACTGACAGATAATTTCACGTCCAAAATTTCTCTTTCCTACCACGCCTTGTTGCCAAAACACTAAAGTAACAATAGCTAACCGATAACCAAAGAAGGATATTTTCTATCGTTGTATTATCGGTAATGGAATTGAACAAACATCCTCCTAAGATATATTTTTCAACGCTCCCTTTGCCCCTTGCTTACAACACCTTACTTGCGACTAATATTTGAGTATTAGTAAAATTATTTGCATTCTTGGCAGATATTGTGCCCGTGGTTGCAGCAGGTATCACAAAAAGAACATTTGAATTCAGCTGTTCGTAAAACCGTTTTTTATCCTTTTGCGCATCGGTCATAATTTTCAGCAATACCTCTTTCTCCGGCAGGGTAGCCGCACCTGAGAATGCGCCATTACTCGAACTAAAAAACTTTTTCATGTCATATATCACTTTTATATTGGTCCTCGTTCGCGGGCCTTTTTGGTCCGTTAGAGAAATCCAGGGTATTCTTAGCTGCCACGATTCATTAGCAACAGGCCCCGAAGAAAACGCGCCATCGGGTTGGCGAGGAGTTTTATTAAACAAACTAGCTAAATGGCTGGAAACAACAGAATTGGTCAACGAGCTAACAATAGTGCCAGTGACGTCGGCTGGCAAAGGGGTTTCCGAAAAATGTCGAATCCAATCCTTGGGATACCATTCGTTCACATATGCAGCAATAGAGTTATTAACAAAACTCTGACTCGGAAGCGATGAATTATTTAGATACCAACGATAAGAGCCAGAATAATTATTGGATGGCTCAAATCGATTCGTCTGATTATTAACGACCCCATTATTGCTTGTTTTGGGTGGATCAGCCCTCAGCCCATCTTTATACGAAAATTTACTGAGTACGTCAGTTACTTCAGCAATTTTGTAGCCATTACTATACACACCAAGCCAAGATTTTTCTTGTGGAGTAAGGTCTCGGATGGCAATGTTCGCTTTCTCACCGGGCGGTACCACTTTAACTCGATAATACATCTCACTTGCATCACGATAGATAACTTTTATCTCGTGTTCACCGAGCGTATTCCAAACATGGGAAAACTCCTTGCCACTTGAGTATTCCACATCTGCCGTTGACGCCGATCCGTTCGGGTTAAAGTGAGAAATTATAAATTTTAAATTTCCCGCTAACTCACTATCAGAAATACGCTTTGCCAACGTTCGTTCGGGCAAGTAAAAATCAACACCGGGAGATTTAAACGTGTGGGGGTCAGAATCAAATGCGACAAATCGTGTGCTTGCCCCCTGCTCAAAAACATATTCTCTAACGTATTTACTTACATGTCGATTAAATTTTGAAAATGTATCTCCTCGAGGTTCATCGAAATAGTCATCAAGATAAATATAGGCTCCATCTCCTCGGCCTTCCGACAAAATATTCTGCTCACCCAGGAACCGAACACCAATATCTAATAACTCTTTACCCGCTATAGCGACTCGAGTAGATTCATCGCCAGGCTGTATGTAAGCAGTAAGGGTATAGTAGCCCCAGCCTTTCATATCAAAGGTCTCTGTCCACGTACCAGTCCCCTGGACCTCTAACTTCCCCTCTTCATCAGTAGAAAGAAAATGCGTTTGCCGAGTAACTTTACCTAAATGATTTTCATAGGCTAGTTCGAAAACATAATCATTTATACTATTTTCATCAACGCCATGTAGCTTATAGAGTACGTTTTGCTCACCGACCGAAGGCCAATTCGGTCCTGTTATTGCTCCGTAAAAACCTAGACTATGATCGGTCAACGGCGGCGTGGTGTTTAGCTTGAGATCCAGCGTTTCGCCTCCTGCCTGAATCGTTATTATTCCTGGCATTGGAACGTAACCACCGGTTCCAGTCGGAAAATCCGGAGAAGTACCCTCGTCTTGTAATTCAAAACCATTGAAGGAGGCTGAATAATTATAATTGTTATTTACTATCGACTCTCTATTTTTCTGGTACGCAGTTATTACATCATTCAACGCTAAAGTTCCCTCTACGCTAGGTACGTCCTTCCACGGCTCGTACCCGTTGGGTAACTTGAATAACGCCACATCAGCACCCGTTTCGGTACGGAAAGTCACTAATTCATCGGGATCTAAACCCGTGACATAATCTGCACCACTGTACACGCCTCGATATCCACTTGTGGTAGTCCAATTATTCCAGCTATGTAAAAGCTCCATATTTAATCCCTCTCGCTGATTATTTCTCTGCGTACCACCCGACAGACCTGGATGGGTACAAGGTGTTCCGATTGTTCGAGCGGAAGGAGCGCGGTATTTTTCTTTGCACCACAAGTGGGGAGTGTTATAAGCCGAAACATCGGGATCCATGACTAATTTCAACGGAAACACCCAAGAATAAGTTCCGTCTGATTTTTGCGTCCACTCGGGAATACGACTATTGAAATCATAATCTGGATACGACCGTAAGGCAGTACCATGTACCTGAGAATCAAATCCAACGAACGGTGTAAATTCACCCGGCGTAACGGAAGGGGTCACATAATAAAATGCCTCACCCGCAAAACGCAGTATATTCAAATCAGGCACACCCGTTACCGAAGGTGTAGACGTAACCTCCGCGCCGCCTATTTCAACTTCCAAGTTCCCACCTATTGAAACCGAACCCAAATTTTTGTCTTCGCTGGAACTGTACTTGCTAGAAATATTTCTTAAAAGAACATCATCAACATAAATATTGGCAACTGTATCAATGGCGCCCGCTTCAGCTGCAGTGATTAGGCCTATTCCAGGTATCTGTGCACTAACGAAATTTGCATTGACAACATCTATCTCAACGGTTACGGGAAGCCTGTTATATACATCGATCGATTGGCAAGTAAAGGGTTGCGACCAGCCTGCGGATGAACTACCACTGGCAGTACTCAAAACCGAGTCTAGATAATATTTTATCAGAGAAAGTCCTCGATGAACTCGGCTCGCACAATACGGCGATTCACTCACCCACTGACTAACGGTGCTCGGCACACCAATACTTTGCGTCATCTGAAGCATCTTGGAGGTATCAACCCTTACTGCGTTAAAATAACGCATAGGTTCCTCACCGGCATCTGTTACGCTTAACACGTCAAGAAATTTAATTTCTCTGAGATGAGATATAGCTACCGGCAAAGTAGAACTGTGGTCTGAAAGCACTTCATAAATCAGGGTTTTCTTTTTATTTTCATCGTTTTCATCTTTGGTGTAAACAGAAACTGTAACAACCCCTCCTGTACCAAATGTGTTAGCGATGACTCCATCGTCATTAGATTTTAAAACACCTAACAGCTGTTCAAAATCAACATTTCTTTCTAAGATATATTTTTGCGTAGTAGGGAGTGTAGGGGGTGTAGGGTTTGTATGGGAAGCATACAAATGAAAACTAAAACCACTCCCAGTGAAAAAAACTAACCAAATGGCGAGCAAATGCTTTATTGGAACGACGCTAAAGGTTTGTTGCCTTCCACTCATAACCTGATCACGTTTCATAGCCACCTCACAATATTTCGTTGAATAAATAATTATTTATTGAAAATTCCGCTGGCTAATTATCGCGTTCAACAAGCAATTAACCAGCCGCAAAAAAACAAACTCACGCTTATGATCGTATTTATATTACTTTATATTTTATATTGCAAGTAAAATATCATATATATTACTAATTATATGATGACGATCATTCACATGAGTTATACTTTATCTTTTCAATATATACAGGGGTTATAAGATCCGGAGGTATAGAGAGCGATTGGATTGAAAGTGAGTGGCTAGACGGCCCACCACTGTACAGCTTAGCGATGCATACTGTGCATGTTTTTCGGCGCTTTGACCGTATAAATCTGTGTGCGAAGATTTTGTTCGAAAGGCAAGGATGACGAGCTATTGATAATACATTGAGCAATAGAAACCGAAATTATCAGCTTAATTTCTCATAGGTGTTTTATTGATTAAGAGTGACAAGTTAGCGGAAAGGTCAGCAGTATTGAAAACGAGTCTCTGATTGAGCGGCTGCAAACCTATCAGCACGAGCAGAGCGGGAATAATTAGTCAGTCGCGTAAAACAGTTGCTGCAACTAATTAATGCATTAAAAATTCAGGCCAAATTACGACTCACTGTCTGCTTGAACTATCGGCATGTACCGTAACCATTCCGTCGAAATAATACAGCCAATAACATCAATAACAGACTTCCAAATGATACCGAGCCACCACCACCAGAAGACCGCCTCGCTGTACTCTTGGTGACTGTCGAAGCTACCGTTATCGATTTATCTTCGCCGACTCGCCAACCATCGTCATCCGCTACAATCAAGGTCACTGTGTAATCACCCGCTGCAGCATATTCATATTCAACCACTTGGCCGCCAATGGCATTACCATCCCCAAAGCGCCAACGATAAAAACTGATATTGCTATCGGCATCTGTAGTAGCACCTGCATCAAAGGTACAAACTGTCAACGTACAATTAACGGTAAAGCCCGGGTCAGGCGCGTTACCCAATAAATTAATATTAATCACCGGTAGAGTTCTCGTATCCTGTTCACCATCCGTTCCCGTGACTGTCAAAACGACAACGTAAGCACCGTTTTGAAGATAATATTGCGTAGGGTTACTCAATTGAGAATAGCTGCCATC
>JAJRPK010000045.1 GCA_024280785.1 Gammaproteobacteria bacterium | reverse complement strand
GCTGGATAAAGAGCACTTTTTATTGGGCGCAAAAAACAGTGGTGAATTGACGAGATGCTAACAGGATTTTGATACCAAGAATGGGGCAAGGCTCTATTTTATTTGCCTTTATTGCCCCACTCATTAGCGGGTCATTTAATACGTTTAACTTAAGCGGCCTTAGTCACAGAGTCGTCGGTCTCTCCGGTTTGCTGTTCAGAGTCGAAGGTAATGTTCATTGCTTTAATGCCGTTCACTAGGCTCGAACGGGTATAGTTTATTTCACCCACCAACTTGGGGTGGCGCAGTCGAGGAATCAGTTCTTCAAACATGATTCTGACTTCTAATCGGGCCAAGTGAGTGCCGAGACAAAAGTGTTGGCCAATACCAAAGGCTCGATGTTCTTTGTACATGTCCGGCATTTTTTCAGCTCGTCGAACGTTAAACTCCATCGCGTCGTCACCAAAGATTGACTCATCTTGATTGACGGTGTGGTAGTGCATAATGACTTTATCGCCTTTTTTAATCAGCTTACCGCCGACCTCTACATCTTCCATTGCTGTTCGGCGCATCAAGATAAAAGCGGTGTTGTAGCGCAGCATTTCTTCACAAGCGTCGGCAATTTTATCGGGATTGTCGACGAGGTATTGTAATTGGTCGGGGTGTTCCATCAACAGCCGCATTCCATGGGCAGTAACGGTTCGCGTCGATTCATTGCCGGCAGCAATCAGCATTAAGAAGAACCAGCAAAATTCATCTTCGTCCAAGCCTTCGTCTTTGCCATTGCCGTCGAGCAGTGCACCGATAATATTTTTTAGCGGATGCTCTTTGTGTTGCTGCGCCAGTTTTTGTGCGTAGGCAATAACATTTAACGACGCTAACTCTGATGCTTCGGCTGTAGTGGCCATCTCGGGGTCGTCATGAAACATCATCGCATTGGTCCAATCAAAAAAATCTTTGCGGTCTTCAGGCGGTATGCCACACAACTCCAAGATAGCTAACAGGGGCAGTTCGGCGGCGACCTCAGTGACAAATTCACATTCACCGCGACTGGCTACCGCGTCAATAATATTTTTGGCATGCTCGCGAAAGCGGTTGGCATAGGAATCTACGGCTTTAGGGGTAAATGTGGCGCGGACAATTTTTCGAGATTTCATTTGTCGCGGCGGGTCCATGTTAATGGTCATGTGCCGATGGATATTCTCGATAGATTCCTGAGTGAATTCTTCTGCAAGCGCCGTTCGCGCTTCACTTGAAAATTGCGCCGGCCGCTTAGAGATAAAATCAATTTCATCCCGTCCAGTGATTAGCCAATAGGGGACTCCGGTCGTTGGGTCTTCCATATAATGGATAGGCCCCGACTTTCGAATACGAGCCAGTTCATCGTAAGGCATACCGTTGACATAAGTATCGGGATCAACCATATTAGAAAAATCGGCATAGGGGCACTCGCTCATTGGTAACTTCCTCGTATAAAGCAATTTTACATGCCATAGCTCACCCCATGACATAACTGACTTAAACCATCTCCATTCGCTTTTACTACCGATGATTGATGATTTAATTAGCGGACACTATAACGCTAGCCGTCAGCAGCTTATTGAGCTAGGTCAATGTTTTATCAGACTAAACGCATTATTCAAATAGGGCGCGGCCAATAATTAACTTCATTATTTCGTTGGTTCCGGCATAGATTCTTTGCACTCGAGAGTCGGCCCAAGCTCGGGTTACTGCGTACTCCCACATATAACCGTAGCCACCATGCAATTGAACGCATTCGTCGGCGACTTTGCATTGTAAATCGGTAGAAAGCAATTTAGCTTTAGCCGCGGTAGGGCTGTCTAACTCACCGCTTATATGCAGCTCTAAGCAGCGGTCGATAAATACGCGAGCTGAGCTTATCTCAGTATCTAGCTCTGCCAAAGTAAATTGAGTGTTTTGAAATGAGGCAATTGGCTTGCCAAACGCAGTGCGCTCTTTTACGTACTCGACAGTTTGTTGTAATACAGACTCTGCCGATGAGACGGCGTTTAAAGCGACAGATAATCGTTCTTGTGCAAGTTCCTGCATCAGGTAAACAAACCCTTTGCCTTCGTCACCTAATAAATTTGCTTTGGGTACGCGCACATCTTGAAAGAACAATTCAGAAGTATCCTGCGCTTTCATCCCCACCTTTTCTAAATTCTGCCCCTTGGTAAAACCAGGTGTGTTGGCCTCGACTAGCATTAAGCTGGTTCCGGCGGCGCCGCCAGACGAATCGGTTTTGGCCACAACAATGACCAAGTCGGCCAGCTGGCCATTGGTTATGAATGTTTTTGAGCCGTTGATGACGTACTCATCGCCGTCTAACTTGGCTGTGGTTTTAACATTTTGTAAATCAGAACCTGTGCCGGGCTCGGTCATGGCGATAGCAGTTATAATTTCGCCGCTAATACAGCCGGGGATGTACTTTTGTTTTTGCTCTTCACTACCGTAGCGTAAAATATACGGCACGGCGATATCGGAATGCAGACCCCAGCCAATACCGGATAGCCCGAAGCGGGCAATTTCTTCATCGACAATGGCGTTGTAGCGAAAGTCGACACCGACACCGCCATATTCTTCGGGGGCGGTAGGGATTAGAAAACCTTGCTCGCCGGCTTTGGTCCACAGGTCGCGATCAACGTGGCCATCTTTTTCCCACTGAGCGTGAAAAGGCACGGCTTCTACCTCAAGAAATTTTCGTACGCTCGCTCTAAACATTTCGTGCTCGGAATCATATACAGTTCTTGGAATCATATTGGCATCTCCTCATGGAGCGTTATCGGAAATTGATGGCTGGTCGGTGGTTATTCAGTTTGAATATTTGGGCTCATGATAAATTAGTCCATGAGGTTTGACACCCGCACCTCACGGTTGACAGTTCAAAGACTCAATCCAAAGCACTATCCAAAGCACAATCCAAAGCGCTATCGAATGCATTGCTTTTTAGCTAAAGCCGTTAGTGTATTGTAAAAGGATTTGGGCTCATGCGTGGTTTTCATTATAGGCGTTTGGGTGAATACGCGTTATTTGGATAAATAATACGAGGTCAATGGTGATGCGCAGGCTGTCAATGGTGACAGTTATGGTAAAATGGATACTCCATAAATAACCGGTTGAGTACGGTATAAAGGCTTATATGACAAAGTTAAAGCACGATCTTCCTTCTGGATTATTCGAGTGGGTAGCCGAAGTGGGTGGTGGTGAAATCACCCGTCTTCACCGCCATGTCGCAAGAAGAGAGGCGTGGGTGGTTGATATCACTCGAGCTGATGGTTCAGTGCTAGAGGGATTTTTACGGTTGCAACGCGATCAGGCCAACGGCAAAGAAATAGATCCCAGACGCTTGGAGCGAGAAACCCGAATTGTGCAAGCGTTAGCCGGTACCGGTGTCCCTGTTCCCGAGGTCTACGGTTGGCAT
>JAJRPK010000044.1 GCA_024280785.1 Gammaproteobacteria bacterium | reverse complement strand
TCAAACCGCCTACGCGCGCTTTACGCCCAGTAATTCCGATTAACGCTTGCACCCTCCGTATTACCGCGGCTGCTGGCACGGAGTTAGCCGGTGCTTCTTCTAAAGGTAACATCAAGACTAACGGTTATTAACCGCTAGCTTTTTCTCCCAATTGAAAGTGCTTTACAACCCTAGAGCCTTCTTCACACACGCGGCATGGCTGCATCAGGGTTTCCCCCATTGTGCAATATTCCCCACTGCTGCCTCCCGTAGGAGTCTGGACCGTGTCTCAGTTCCAGTGTGGCTGATCGTCCTCTCAGACCAGCTACGGATCGTCGCCTTGGTGGGCCTTTACCCCACCAACTAGCTAATCCGACGCAGACTCATCTAATAGCGCAAGGCCCGAAGGTCCCCTGCTTTCTCCCGTAGGACGTATGCGGTATTAGCCTGGTTTTCACCAGGTTGTCCCCCACTACTAGGCAGATATCTACGCGTTACTCACCCGTCCGCCGCTCTACTCGTTCCGAAGAACTTTCACGCTCGACTTGCATGTGTTAGGCCTGCCGCCAGCGTTCAATCTGAGCCATGATCAAACTCTTCAGTTTAATTTTTTCTGAATTTCTCTTTCTCTTTATTAACCTTACTTAAAGAAATAAAAATGCTAATACAAACATCTTCATAACAATAAGCGTAATTAACAAGAGAACCGTCGAAATTCTAATATCGGCTCAACAAAATAAATGAACGTTCACAAAAATATATTGATATGGTCACTTACTGTTGATATTTAGTATCGTACTATCTATCCAGTAAGCGCCCACACGCATGATTTGATTATCTTTTTAAACAACAGAGCCGCTGCTGGAGTGACTCTAAACTCTTGTAAAGCCTGCCGTTTTATTGGGCTGGCCTATAAGTGAGGTGCGCAGTATACGGAGAAATTCAAACTGTGCAACCGTTTTTTTAAACTTTTGTAAAATAAACAACAAGGTTTGCATAACCCTGCATTTTCTATTGAAAATTCAGCCCTAAACCGAGCTTGCGAAGCGCCTTTCAATGGCTCAAAAATTCTCGCCTAAACCATTCTATTAAATCCACTCTATAAGGTGAAATACTTTTTTCCCGCGTTTAATGAGGTGGTAACGGCCATAAAAAGCGTTTTGGCGCTCTAATGCTGCTTTTTCTTTCAATATTTTCTCTCCATTCACCGCGACGGCGTTAGAAAGTATAAATTTTCTTGCCTGACCGACAGTCACCTCACCTCTGGGCGTTACCGCTACACCAGATTTGACCAGTATGTCGATCAACAAATGAACATCTCCTGATACTTTTGTCGTTGGCAAGCCATCAAGCGCCAACTGAGCACAATCATTTTCTGAAAGGCCCTTTAAATTGCCTGAAAATAATGCCTCTGAGATCCGTTTTGCCGCCTCTAACCCTTCACTCCCGTGAACCAATGCGGTTAGCTCACCAGCCAATAAGCCCTGTGCAGACTTTCGACCCGACGATTCAGCATCGCTCACTTCAACTTCTGCAATCGTTTCAACCTCTAAGAAAGTGAAATAACGCAAAAACTTGTAGACGTCCTCATCCGAGGTATTCATCCAAAACTGGTAAAAGGCATAGGGTGAAGTTTTGTTCGCATCTAGCCAAATGGTACCAGACTCGGTTTTGCCAAACTTGGTGCCATCAGATTTAGTCACCAACGGCAAAGTGACCCCATAAACTTGTGCCTGATGCAATCGACGGGTTAAATCGATACCGCCAGTGATATTACCCCACTGATCACTGCCCCCGATTTGTATTGTACAGCCGTATCGCTGATATAACTGGGCAAAATCAAAGCTCTGCAATATCATATAAGTGAATTCGGTAAATGAAATCCCCGCGCCTTCACGTTCCAATCTTTGTTTGACTGACTCTTTTTGAATCATTGCATTAATAGAAAAATGCTTTCCAACATCTCGCAGAAAATCTAATACATCCAGCCCTTTTGTCCAATCCAGGTTATTGACCACCTCAGCTTTATTAGCTCCAGCATCAAAATCGACAAACCTTCCCGTTTGAGTCTCAAGTTTTTTAACCCAGCTCGCTACTACATCCGGGCTATTTAGTCGCCGCTCTTCTGCCTTAAAACTCGGATCACCGATAAGCCCGGTAGCCCCCCCCAACAAGACTATGGGTTTGTGTCCTTTTAACTGGAAGCGGCGTAGAGCCAATAGAGGCACCAAACTTCCAATATGCAAACTGTCTGCCGTCGGATCAAAACCTGAATACAAGGTTTTCATCCCCTCATTCAGATGCTCATGGAGAGCCTCTTCAGCGGTCAGCTGGGCAATTAATTCTCGTGACTTTAGATCGGCCAATACATCGGATGACATACGGTTTTAGTCCCCCCCAGAACAATGAATCAATAGAAACGGCATTAAACAACCCGCCACCATACACTAAACCGTCTAAAATCATAAAATAGTTTCTAAAAATGTTACTAACCACCCCATTGTGACGTGGCATTTTGCCATCCTTTGTTATACTTAGAGGCTAGGGTCAAGCTTTATGCGTATCAGGCCTTGATCGCAAATGACCACAACATTCGAATACTACTTAATACGAACCCAGTTTTATGGCAAGTCCCCGACACGCGACACCGATAAAAAAACCGGATCAGCAGCTGCCGCACTTACTGACTCGCTTTATATCCAGCAAAATTCCAAATACTTTAAGTCGAGGTCATACGATCACCTTAACGCTGGTCGCCTGCTTGGTCATACTGGGGTTTAGTACTTCAGATTTTTCCAACAATACAATTTCCACGCAAGCAGACATCTCATCCCACAGAACCATTATCGAGCTATCACTGGATGATTCAGCCGAGCAAACCAGCTTCACAGAAACACAAGCGCAGAAGTCAAACAATTTGAATTCTGAAACATCAGCTAGGACTTTGACCTTACATCCGCTCAAAAGCCCTGGTAAAAATGGCAGTGTAACCAACAGACCTAATGACAATTACATTGATAAGGATAAGATAAGCTTATCGACTTCTACTAACCCTAACACTCAAGCCATCTCGTCAACACAGCAAAAACCAGTCATTCAAACGATAAAAACAGGGGATAACCTATCAATGGTATTCCAGCGTGTCGGCTTATCAGGCAGAGACGTATATCATGTTATTGAATCTGGCAAAGAAGGAAAGGCCCTCACGAGAATGTTTCCCGGCGAAAAGCTAGAATTCATACTCGATAATGCGGGGCAGCTCGTTCAAATAATCAGGATAAAATCACCGTTAGAGAGTATCTATTTTACTAAAAATGACGACGGGGAAAGCGTTCGCTACAACATCAAAACCATCACCAGAACTCCTGAAGCAAAAAAAGTTTACCGCAGCGCCTACATTAATGATTCTCTGTCACTGTCTGCGATGCACGCCGATGTATCTTCGTCAATCACAATGAACATGGCAAATATTTTTGGCGGTGTTATTGATTTTGTCTACGACGTAAGAAAAGGTGATCAATTTACCGTCATCTACGAAGAGTACTATCTTGATGGCAAAAAAATTGATGAAGGTGAGATTATCGCCGCGCAGTTTATTAATCGCGGAAAAATCTATAATGCTTACCGCTATGCTGAACCTGATGGCGGCACTTCTTATTACAATGAAGATGGAATAAGTATGCGTAAGGCCTTTTTACGTGCTCCGTTAGATTTTAGCCGCATCAGCTCAGGCTTTAACCTTAGAAGACTCCATCCCATTACCAAAAAGATTAAACCTCATCGCGGTATTGACTATGCCGCTCCGAGAGGCACACCGGTGTTTGCATCCGGAAACGGACGCGTTGTCGCCTCT
>JAJRPK010000043.1 GCA_024280785.1 Gammaproteobacteria bacterium | reverse complement strand
TGCCTCACTAAACTCTAACGGGTGTGAGGTCGTATAACGAATCCGATCAATGCCCTCGACGGCTGCGACATAGGGAATTAATTCCGAAAAATCGATGACTTCGCCAAGGTGACTCAAACCGCGATAACCGTTGACATTTTGCCCCAATAAATTGATTTCCCGGACGCCTTTGTCAGCCAGCTGAGCCACTTCTGTCAGCACATCATCGAACGGCCGACTAACTTCTTCGCCTCGAGTATAGGGGACCACACAAAATGTGCAGTATTTGCTGCAACCTTCCATAATAGAAACAAAAGCACTGGGTCCGTTTACACTGGGTTCTGGCAGACGATCAAACTTTTCGATCTCGGGGAATGAAACATCCACAACGACCGGGCCACCCGATGATTTGGCGTCAATCATTTCGGGCAGACGGTGCAACGTTTGCGGGCCAAAGATCATATCGACAAAAGGCGCTCGTTCAGCAATCGCGATACCTTCTTGACTGGCGACACAGCCACCGACTCCGATCAATAGATCGGGGTTTTTCTCCTTCAATTTGCGCCATCGACCCAGTTGATGAAACACCTTTTCTTGCGCCTTTTCTCTAATCGAGCAGGTGTTCAGCAATAACACGTCGGCTTCATCGGCAATATCCGTCAACTCTAAACTATGGCTTTCTTTCAGCAAATCAGCCATACGCGACGAATCATAGTCGTTCATCTGACAACCGTGGGTCTGAATAAATAGTTTTTTTACGCTTTTATCAGTTTTCATGCATGCTTTTGTCTGTTTTCAAAAAAGGGCAGCTGACCGGTTATAGTTCTCCAAGGCCACTATCTGCAAGGATAAAAAAAGGCGCGTAGTATAACAGCAAAGCCAAAGCGCCAACACCATGGCCTTTTTCCATGTTATGATGAAAAATCGCATGGGTTACTGCATAATTGCCCAATTGGCGGGACTCCCACTACGTTTATTATATTTACAGTTAATTAAACGTATCGATTAAAGATTTCCCCCTATATTAAGTAACCCCCAGCCTCAGGCAGACATCTCGCCGCCCAACGGAGTAGCACCCCCCACATGGCAGATCCGATCTACAAAGTGATATTTCACAATCAAAATCAAGTCTATGAAGTCTACGCCAGGCACGTCTACCAGAGCGATATGTATGGCTTTATCGAGATAGAAGAATTCGTATTTGGCGAACGTTCCCAGCTGATTGTCGATCCAAGCGAAGAAAGACTAAAAAATGAGTTTGCCGCTGTTGCCCGTAGCTATATTCCCATCCATTCACTTATCCGTATTGATGAAGTAGAGCGTGAGGGAGTGTCTAAAATCAGTGACTTTAAAGGGGAAAACGTCACGCAGTTAAATCTTCCTAAATCCCTTGGCCCCAAGGGTAGCTCCAGGAAGTCTGACTAAGAGGTCCCAAGCTTTGCGATAGCGATCCTATCGCCTTCGCTAATTGACAAACAACCTGAATGCTACGGCCCTCTATCAGATCAAACAACAAATCCAAGAACAAATCCAACGACAGGGAAATGTCTCAAAAACAGCAAGTCCTTGAAAAAAGTAGTTTTTTGTTTATTTCACAAAACACACCTGCATCTGTTCATAAGCTCATACTACCGCTGGGCTTGGGAGACACTTCACCGCAGAAACTTACCCTAAATTCAGGGCAAAACAACCTTTGCAGCCTGACAAATATGTGTATATGCTGGGGCCTCCTCGATAACGTTCGTAGCGATATCAATCACCATTATGGCTATCTAATACTATTGGCATTTTGAACAACCCGACTTCCTCAGCCCACCTTACCCTCGTACCTAACGATACCCGTCGACTAGCTATGCTTTGCGGTCAATTTGACGAGCATTTGCGTCAAATTGAGCTCCGGCTCGGGGTGAAAATTAAAAACAGAGGCAATCGCTTTCAATTTGATGGCATTGAAGAAACGGCTAATACTGCGTCTGTTCTCATCGATGCTTTATACAAAGAAACGGCCAACAACAGTGAGCTTACCCCTGAGCATATTCATTTATATTTGCAAGAAGCCAACCTGTCGGAACTTATGAAACCATTGAATCATCAACCCGCTGAAAATACTGACAACTTATCTCAACACCAGGCGACAGCTAGCAGCACAGGCGTTCAAACCCGCCGTAAATACATACAAGCGCGCGGTGCCAATCAGCAAAACTATATTTCTGCTATTCGAAGTAGCGATATCAACTTTGGCATTGGCCCAGCTGGAACGGGAAAAACTTGGCTAGCTGTTGCCTGTGCCGTTGAAGCGTTAGAGCAAAACCGTGTCGATCGAATACTATTAGTTCGACCCGCAGTAGAAGCTGGTGAAAAATTGGGTTTTTTACCCGGCGACCTCGCACAAAAAATAGATCCTTACCTCAGACCTTTGTATGATGCACTGTACGAAATGATGGGGGTTGATCAAGTCGGTAAACTAATGGAGCGAAATACTATCGAGGTTGCGCCGCTGGCTTTTATGCGAGGAAGAACTCTGAACAACAGCTTTATTATTTTAGACGAGAGCCAAAATACAACTCGCGAACAAATGAAAATGTTTTTAACTCGTATAGGGTTCGGATCTACCGCTGTAATTGCTGGTGATGATACCCAAATAGATCTACCACATCGGCGAGATTCCGGCCTACTACATGTCGAAAAAGTATTAAAGACTGTTGACGGTATTACCTTCACACACTTCAAAGCAACTGACGTCGTCAGACATCCCATGGTCCAAAGAATCGTCGAAGCCTATGCTGCCGAAGACAAAGCAAAAGCAGATGAAAAAAACAACTCCTAACATTGCGCCTCTCTGACATAAAAGCCTACACTCATGCTAAAGGTTGATATCGACAGGCAAAGTACCCAACCCGACATTCCGCCGTTAAAGAATCTTGAGCGCTGGGCACAGGCCGCCTACCTTGACAGCTTAGCCGCTGAAGTAGCGTTGGTTATCGTCGACGATGATGCCATTCGGGAGCTCAATCTACGTTATAGAACGCAGGATAAAACCACCAATGTTTTGTCATTTCCTGCTTATTTGGATCCTATCGATGGTGTAAAACATTTAGGTGATATTATTATATGTGCCCCTGTTATCGAGAGCGAAGCACTGGCACAAAACAAATCCAGTAACGCGCACTGGGCCCACATGACCATTCACGGGATGCTGCATTTACAAGAACACGACCACGAGACAAGCGACGAAGCCAGAGTAATGGAGACACGAGAAATTGAGATCCTGAAAACACTCGGGTTTACTAACCCATACTCCATCAGTAGCTAGATTAAACCCGTTAAACAATTTCTATACATTGAGCCATTGGACCCTAGACGATGAACCAAAGCAGTGAGACTACCAATCAACCGGACGAAGAAAAGCCTCCTTTACTACAGCGGCTAAAAAACCTGATTCGCCCGACTCCAAAAACGACCGAAGACATGGTCGCAATCGTCGAAGCCGCGAGTGAAAATGAGGTCATTGATGAAGACGCCAAGCGTATTATCGCCGGCGCGTTAGAAGTATCAGAAATGCACGTGCGCGACATTATGATCCCGCGCACGCAAATGGTTGTACTAAAAGCCGAAGACTCATTAGAAAACAACTTACAAACCATTATCGATTCTGCTCACTCACGCTATCCCGTAGTGGGAGAAAATATCGACGAAATTCTAGGCGTTTTGCTCGCTAAGGATCTACTCCCCCTCTTGTTTAAAAATAGCTTACTTGCGCAACAGGTTGAAACCAGTAGCAAAATAGATAATAACTTAATCAACGATAAGAACTTTATTCTTGATCTGATCCGGCCCACGGTATTTGTTCCTGATAGCAAACGACTAAATATATTACTTAAGCAATTTCGTGAAGACCGAAACCACATGGCACTCGTCATCAACGAATATGGCACTCTGGCAGGGCTAGTAACCATCGAAGATGTACTAGAAGAAATCGTCGGTGAAATCGAAGACGAACACGATGTCGAAGACAAACATATTCGCAAACTATCCCAGTTAAATTATATCGTTAACGCACTAACACCTATTGCAAAATTTAATGAGTACTTTGACGCCCGCTTTCCCGATGAGGACTTCAGCACAATTGGCGGCATTGTCATCAATAAGTTTGGCCACCTGCCTCAGCGTAACGAATACACAAGCATCGACGGCTTTACTTTCCATGTAACCCGTGCCGACAATAGACGCCTTCACTCGCTCCGAATGAGTGTAAAATCGGTCGATTCAACACCCGACCATAGCTCTGACGAAGATTAATAAAGCGCCTGTATTTCGTGAAACCTCGACGACAAAAACATCTCCGAAAACCCTTATTTGTTAGCATACTGGCAGCACTTATCAGTGGAGTCTTAATCACTGCCTCATTGGCTCCCTACGATATATGGCCACTCGCCCCATTATCTGTCGCATTACTTTTTTTCACGCTCCAGCACCGAACAATCGCCCAAAGTACTTATCTCGGATGGTTTTTCGGCATTTGTCTGTTTGGCAGTGGCACATCTTGGGTTTACGTTAGCATTCATGATTTTGGCAACGCGTCCAACTATCTAGCGGCATTTCTAACATTTTTATTTTGTGGGGGGCTGGCCCTATGTACTGCTCTGACATGGGGATTATATGCTGCAATAAAAGCCAAGCATAGCAGTGCCATTACTAATATCCTGCTATTCTCTGCGCTATGGCTTTGCGGTGAGTGGATGCGAAGCTGGCTACTAACAGGTTTTCCCTGGATGTTTATTGGTTACAGCCAATCAGAGTCCATACTTTCCTCTTGGGCTCCTGTTATTGGAATCTATGGCATCAGTTTTATTCTCTCTTTGACTGGAGCTCTAGCAGCACATTGGATCAGGCCCCATCAACAACGCCTTCAACTTAGCGTTGCTACGTTGTTAATTGCAACATTATGGTTAGCCGCTACGCCTTTAAAAACTGTCGAATGGACCCACGAAGTTGGCCAACCTTTGCGCGTCAGCATGGTTCAAGCCAATATTTCCCAGCACGATAAATGGCAGCGCGAATTTTATCTGCCGACTTTAGCACTATATAGAAGTATGAGTGAGCCTTACTGGAAAAACAGTGATCTCATCATTTGGCCAGAAGCAGCGATTCCCACATACTACCAATACGCAAATAACTTTTTAGACGAAATACATCAGCGGGCGCTACAGGCCAACTCAGCACTGCTAACGGGCATACCCACTCGCGACACTCATTCTGACAATTCGTACAACAGCGTTGTTACTGCGGGCAATGCATCAGGGATTTACCACAAACAAAAGCTGGTACCTTTCGGCGAATACGTTCCTTTTGCCAATCTTGTCGGCAGCCTGATGAAATTCTTCAACCTGCCCATGTCGACAATGAACGCCGGTCACCCCGATCAAGCACCACTACAAATTCAACAATGGCATAGCAAACCGTTAGTATGCTATGAAATAGTCTACCCCGGTTTAACTGCCATGGCGGCGAGAGGTAGCGACGTACTGATAACAATCAGCAACGATAGTTGGTTTGGTCAATCAATCGGACCTCTTCAACATTTACAAATGGCACAAATGCGCGCGATGGAAACTGGCCGCTGGGTGCTCCGCAGTACCGGCAATGGTGTATCGGCAATTATAAAACCCAGCGGTGAGATTTCAGCAAGAAGCCAGCAATTTAGTCGCGAAGTGCTTAGTGGAGAATTCTACCTAACAGAATCCAATACACCATG
>JAJRPK010000042.1 GCA_024280785.1 Gammaproteobacteria bacterium | reverse complement strand
TATTGGGCGAGAGAGGGGATACTTAATTTTGAGAGAATTTACAACTTTGCCGCGTAGCGGCTCCGTTCAACAAGGCACTCAAGAGAAACGTTATCGGTTATTATGAATATAAATAGGTATCGTGCTGATAAGGGATCTAACAAATCAAGTAAGCGAATGGGCTATGCCACCGTTTCTTTAGCTACTAAGGCCCTAGCACTGATCGTAATGTCCTCCGATCGAAAAAATATAGATATAGTCATCGTCAAACTTATACTCAACCCTATCTTTTTGACTAAGCCGCCTAGACCATAATCCGGATAAATTATGCTTTAATTGCTCAGGCTGCCACTAATAATTCGTTGAACTAAAATACCGGACTTTTAAAGTGAAAATTAAAATCTTTTTCCTGCTGTTAATGTTGCTGAATAGCATTTGTTACGCTGAGCAGAGACCTCTTTGGGAGCTGGGAGTAGGCTTGGGCAGCCTGTATAACCAACACTACCTGGGAGCTGACCAGAGCAGCGTCTTCGTACTACCCCTTCCCTATTTTATATACCGTGGCAAAGTGCTAAGCGCTGATCGCAGCGGAATTAAGGGCATTATCTTTGATAGTGAAAAACTGGATTTACGTATTGGCCTGGGTGGTTCGCTACCTGTAAATAGTAAAGACAGTGACGCGCGAGAAGGCATGGCAGATCTCGATTTGTTGGCAGAAATAGGCCCAACCCTGCAATATCAACTGTATAAAAATGATAAGTACCTGCTGCGAGCTGATTTTCCGGTCCGTGCTGCTTTTACATTGGGAGACAAGTTTCTGCGGCATCAGGGGTGGACTACTAACCCTCGATTGCATCTCGATACTAAAATGAAACACTGGCTGGTGACCACCACTCTGGGGGTGGTTTATAGTGATAGCCGTTATCATGGTTATATCTACAATGTAGAAGGCAGCGATGTCAGGGGAAATCGCCCTTTTTATAAGGCTGAATCGGGATTTACCGGTAGTCGTTTCTCCATTGGCGCAAAGCGACGGGCAGGGCCTTATTTTTACGGGGTTAATCTGCGTTATTACAATCTGAGCGGGGCAGCCAATGCCAATAGCCCGTTAATAAAAAGTAGTGATTACCTTGGCGTGAGTTTATACATAGCGAGGATATTAGGCGAATCGAAAAATCAAGTTGCTAACTAATTGCTCTGTAAACTTCTCTTTAGCTAACATACCGCAGGGACAGGCAATTTCTAAGCGTGAAGAACCAGCTAATCTTTGCTCATTCCCTCTGTGTTATGTGTCCAGGATAAATTATGAATAGTTATCAAAAGGTAGTAGCCATTTTATATGTGATGATTTTATTAGCCATTGTGACGTACGTTCCTTTTCACGTGGTACAGAGTGATACAGGAATTGTGGTTTACAGCGGATACGAGTTTATTTTTAGCGTGTCTCGCGTTGCATCGCTAAACGTTTCAATGCTCTTTTTTGAGTTGCTAATAGCAAGTATAATTGCTGCTGTTAGCTATTTTGTCTTAAAGGATAAGTAGATATTCAGAGCATATCAATTGGAAAGCAGCTGTTCTAGCTACTCTGTATCCTTTGTGGCAATACGGCTAAAACACCCATCACAGAGCGTACTTATGCGCTAAGGAATCATTATGTCTAGCCTTAAACTTAAAGTTCCACCCCCTGTATTAACAATTATTGCCGCTCTATCAATGTGGCTATTATCCGCATTGATGCCAACAGAGAGTGAGCTTCAATTTCGAATTCCCGTTATATCTATTTTAGCTTGTGTTGGCCTGTTTTTTTCCGCGTCTGGAATACTATCTTTTAAAAAAGCCGAGACAACCGTCAACCCCATGACACCCAATAAGGCATCTTCACTTGTTATTGTTGGTATATACAAAATCACACGAAACCCAATGTACGTTGGTTTATTATTTTTTCTTATTGCTTGGTCTGTATTTTTGTGGAGCCTGCCTTCAGCTTTTATACTAATTGTTTTTGTAATTTATATAACAGAATTTCAAATTAAACCAGAAGAAGAAGCTTTAATATCACTGTTTGGCGAGGCCTACGTATCGTACAAAAAGTCAGTGCGAAGATGGCTCTAAAATACTATATAGAGGGCCTGGCTAACACCCACAATCACTAAACCCAAAACTGTTCGTTTTCTATGAATATTTTAGTTCTTATAATTTACACAGTGTTCGTGACATTTATGTCCTTGCGACCAATGGATGGCATCGCTCTAGAAAATTGGGACAAGGCTGGCCATTTAATACTTTATTTTATATTTGCCTTACTCGGTTATCGCGCGGTTTCTAATCCAAAGCACTATTTATATTTGTGCCTTGGTATTGTGGGCTATAGCGGCTTAATGGAAATAGCCCAATCATTTACGCCTGGCCGTATGATGTCAGCTTATGACTTACTAGCTAACGCAGCAGGCGTTGCTATTGCCATTCTTTTTACCAAAATACTATTCGATAGCAAAAGCTCTTAACAAAGCCTGTAAACGGGTTAATATGGTGCTGGAGCTTGTCGATCCCTAGAGCTTAGTGTAATGGGTATTTTCTGTGAATGCCAACTTAAACCTTACAGTACCTGTTAGTGCTTGGTATATGCTTATATCTGCACTCGGCTTTGCCTTAATGGCAGCCTGTGTAAAAACTGTTAGTACCTATGGCATCCCTGTACTAGAAATTGTTGCTGCAAGAGCCATTGTTTCGGCCGTAATTAGTTTTGTTGATATTAAGCGTAAAAAAATTTCTATGTTCGGTAACAATAAGCCTTGGCTTATTGCGCGCGGAACTGTCGGCGCATTCGCGTTGATTTGCGTTTATTACGCCGTTACCACCCTACCCTTAGCCGAAGCAACTATTTTGCAATATTTGCATCCGGTGTTTACCGCTATCTTAGCGGTATTGTTTTTAAAAGAAACAATACACCTCTCAACTATTAGCTGCATCATATTTAGCTTACTGGGTTTGTTTATTATGATTCAGCCTAATTTGCTCGGTGCTAGTTTACTTGATACCAGCTTACTCGATAAAAGTAGCGCACAATATCCATGGTTAAGTATTGGAGCAGGACTATTAGGCGCTTTTGGTAGTGCAGTAGCTTATGTTATTGTCAAAAAGCTGACCGTAACGGAAGATAGCTCGGTTATTATTTTTTATTTTCCTTTTATCACCTTGCCCATTTCCATTATTTTATTAGGCAGTGATTTTGTTGTGCCAAGTTTAGCTGCGATAGGTTTATTGGTTCTGGTGGGTATATTTACCCAAGTGGGCCAAGTCGGCTTAACCAAAGCCTTGCATTGCGCTGATGCTAATAAAGCGACGGCGTATGCTTACGTCCAGGTTATCTTTTCGGTATTCATTGGCTGGGCCTGGTTTAGTGAAGTTCCTGTCACAACCACTATAATGGGCGGCTGTTTAATTATGGCGGGTGCGTTAATTAATGTATTATGGCAACGATAAACTGATTAATTAACGTTACCGTAGTTCATTAAGAAACCGTTGTTATATAACTTCGAAATGGGCACTTATAATCTGCCAACTAAAATCTAAGCTAGTTCATACTAAATCTATTTCCAATTTCCACCCCATCCAAAAGTCACTTACTTTCCAGTAAACACCGCTGGCCGTTTTTCTTTAAATGCCCGCATCCCTTCTTTTGCATCGGCAGATGCAAAAACAGGATTAGCTAATTCGTCGGATAAAAGCATGGCGTCTGCTTCGGCAACGTCCGTTTGTATTTCACGCAAAGAACGGGTAACCGCCTTTAACGCAATCGGACCGGTCTTGCATAGCTCTGCCGCCATTAGTTTAGCTTCAGCCAAAGCTTGCCCTTTGCCTACAATCCTATTTATCAAACCCCAGTCCAATGCTTCTTGGGCCGTAATATGTCGTCCCAGCAATACTATTTCTGCGGCTAGGCAATAAGGGATCTGGCGCGGCAAACGAATACTGGTCCCAGCCATTGGATAAAGGCCCCTTGCTACTTCAGTCACACCAAAAGTGGCGTCCTCTGCGGCAATTCGTAAATCAGTACCCATCAATATTTCGGTGCCGCCCGCTAAGGCATAACCTTCTACCGCTAAAATAAGTGGCTTACTCGGACGGTTATCACGCAACAACGCTTGCCAGTGAACATTAGGGACCTTGGCCATCAACTCCATAAATTCGTTAGTGGTATTGCTTTCACCGTCCGCACCGGCTTTTAAATCCATTCCCGCACAAAAGGTGTCGCCATTGGCGGTTAGTATCGCACACATCAAGTCATCGTCTTCATCCAGAAAACGCCACGCTCGATACATCCCCATTAACATTTCCGGATTAAAGGCATTTTTTGCCTCTGGGCGATTAAGAGTGACGATCAATGTCTGGCCGTCTCTTTCAATAATGCAAGTCTTCGTGCTAATGTCTAATTCTTTACTCACAATTTATTCCTCGTATTACTGTTATATTTTTCAGTCATCTATTTCGATCATCTATTTCGATCATCTATTTCGATCATCTATTTCGATCATCTAGCCACTTGATTTATCTGATTTCGTTAGCGCAGATCAAGTATTGATAGCAGCAAACTAATTTAACTCGCTTACTACTGGGCAGATGAAAAGGATACCCTTTATTTCAAGACCGTTGCTGGCAGGGATGCCAGCGTCGAACTATAGGGATATATTTATGTGTGTCTTGAAATAAAGGGTATCCTTTTCATCTGTCCTATTAGTAACTACTTAGTAACTACTTAGTAATTACGGCTTTTCAGAACTGACGCCCCACATTGCAAAGTACTGCGCATTAGCGCCGTAAGCGTGACCAATAGCCAACTTAGCCCCCTCCACTTGATGAGCCTCAGCGGTACCTCTCACTTGACGTACAGCCTCGGCAAAGCGGATCATGCCCGATGCTCCAATGGGGTTAGACGAAAGCACTCCGCCAGAACAGTTCCACGGAATATCCCCCTCCATACTCGTTGCACCCGATTCGGTTAACTTCCAGCCCTCGCCTTCTTCAGCGAAGCCCAGATTCTCTAACCACATTGGCTCGTACCAACTAAACGGCACATAAATTTCGGCACAATCGATTTCTTTGCGAGGATTAGTCACGCCAATTTGGCTATAAAGGTCCTGCGCACATTTACGGCCCGCATCGGGATTGACTTCATCGCGCCCGCGACAAGTCATGGTCTCACTGCGCATCGCTGTGCCCAATATCCAACCCGGCTTTTGCGGCGATTTACTCGTCAGCTCTTCATTGCAAATAACCATCGCACAGGCACCATCAGAAGAAGGGCAGCTTTCTAAAAATCGAATAGGCTCCCACAACATGGGCGATTCCAATAC
>JAJRPK010000041.1 GCA_024280785.1 Gammaproteobacteria bacterium | reverse complement strand
TCGAGATGTACGTCGCCGGCATGGTGATTATTATTTAGCGGTCAATTATCTGCGCAGCAAATTCTTTTTGGTGTTGGGTATGGTTGGTGAATTAAAAGCGCAAGAGGTTTTACTCTCGCGTGATGACTTGTTCAGTAATCGAAAGCAGGACCATCTACTGTATTATGAAAATGATCTAAGAAAAGAAAAGTGGCCTGAAGATTTACCTAAGAAGGTCCAGTGTGGTCTACAGATTCTTCGAGAAAAAATTGAAGCGAACGGAAAAACGGTTGTGGTGATTATGCTGGCCCCCGATAAATTATCGGCTTATTCTCCTTGGATAGTAGATGAGCGTAAAGATATTGCGACGTTGAGTGTGCTCGAAAAACCTGCGATCAAAGCCATTTCCAACACAGTGGATTTACAAGGAAAAATTGCTTCCGAGATTGAAAATGGTTTCGTCGACTTTTACTCTCCCAGCGATACGCATTGGAGCAGTCAGGGTGATTTCAAAGTAGCGCAGTGGGTGTTAGAGCTGTTTACTGATGGTCGTGATTTAGATCAATGATTTCTTTGGTTTGGTAATTCCGATATTCATCATTTGTTGAGTCTACCGTCTTCCCGCAGAGGGTTGCTGGGCCATTTGTCTTATTACGAAGACGAATACCGTAAAGAGGAGGGTATTTGGCGTATCAGTCGCACCGGCTACACCAATCATATGAAAGGCAGCTGGACCGCGCCGGATTTATCAACTGAGTTTGGTTGATAACAAACTATTGGAATATTGTTTTAAGTGCCCGGTTATATTGGGGTAAGACCACTCACTTTTTAGTTACTATTTTTTAAATTCGAATGAACTTGATTGATATAGATAAATTTAAATCGCAACTGCTCGCGTTGAAATCCGAGATTGAGGATATCGATTCAATTTCTAAGTCTTCGACGGCGACGGTTACCCTGGATCAAAGTAGCGTCGGCAGACTGTCCCGTATGGATGCTTTGCAGGGCCAGCAAATGGCCTTAGAGTCAGAGCGTCGTCGGAAGCAGCAATTGCTACAAATACAGGCTGCCTTACTACGTGTTGAAAATGGGGAGTTTGGGTGCTGTACTCATTGCGGCGAGGAAATTGCCATGGGTAGATTAGCGTTTAATCCAGCAATAACCCGTTGTGTGGGTTGCTCAGAATGAGCAGGGTTATAGCAAATATGAAATAGGGCTATATCTGGAGCACTCTTCTTTGTGTAACGTATACCACTCTAAGATCAGCCGTTTCGCGCGTTTGATAGCCCTGAGGTTTAAACTAATCCAATACGTCGATATCGACTCGTAGCGTAACCGGTTGCTTTTTTGGCGTGCGTATTTTGGCGTTGGCAAAAAATGCATCATCGAGTTCGGGGATATCGCTTAAATCAATATCGTTGTCTTTCATTGAAGCGACGTTTTTCCATTGAGTGCCTGTCGATTTTTTTTGAAATTTTCATAATTAAAGGCGCTTTAATGCGAGGGTTTTAGCCCAAGGGTAAGACAGAAAGTCTCAAGCCGTAAGTTTTTAAGATAGCGGCTAAGGTGTTAAGGCGAGGGTTACCATTTTTTGACAGTGCGCGGTACAAACTTTCGCGATTGAGCGCACTGCGTTTTGCCAGTGCACTCATGCCGCCGGTAGCTTTAGCGACGGTTTGTAACGCGGTTAAGAGCAATCGTTCGTTACCGTCCTCGAGCGCAGCGTCAAGATATTCGGCAATATCTTGTGGTGTGTTTAGGTAGTCTTCGGTGCTGAAAGTTTGACTAGTCATAACGTTTACTCTTTTTGTACTGCAACCAGCCAATTGTCAACGGGTGCCGAACCATCTTCCTTGATATATTTACGAATCTCCATTGGTATTAAGTGTAGCTAATAAACTACAGTGTAGTCAATGCCGGTTTGGCTTGTGGTTTAATATAAGACCCTAAATCAAAAGGAAAATGGGGTCAAAACCCTTTTGATCTACAATTATTGATAGAGAGATAACTTATGAGCTTGGAACAATTTCGTTTGGATGGGAAAGTCGCACTCATAACGGGTGCAGGTAAGGGTATTGGCGCCGCCATAGCTAAACTGTTTGCTGATGCGGGTGCAGACATTGCGCTCACAGCACGTACCGAAAGTGATCTCGAAAGCGTCGCTGAACCCATTCGCGCGCTGGGTCGGCGAGTGTTGGTAATGCCTGGCGATGTCAACGATCTAAAATTTCTCCAGCGCCTGGTCGATAATGTTGTTGATAAGCTTGGTAGCTTAAATATTGTCGTCAACAACGCTGGCGGATCTTTATCGCAGCCCTTCATGGAAACGACGGTTGCAAAGCTAGAATCTTCGTTTCATTTTAATGTGTCGGTACCGTTTGAGTTGAGCCGGCTAGCCGTACCGCATTTACTTGCCAGCAACGGTGGCAATATTATTAATATCGGTTCGATGGCGGGCGAGTTTGCAGTTCGTGGCAGCTTGGCGCACAGCTTAACAAAATCGGCAGTGGCACAACTCACTCGCTTATCCGCTGCGGACTTGTCACCTCGTATTCGCGTCAATGCCGTATTACCGGGAGCAATAGAGACCGACTCATTGGCCGGTTATCTTCAAATGATGGACCCCAGTATTAGAGAAGTCATGATTGAAAGAACGGCCATGCGACGCAATGGCACGGTAGAGGATATCGCCAACGCAGCACTTTATTTGGCTTCGCCAGCGGCGGCTTGGGTGACGGGTAAGCTGTTGAGTGTAGACGGTAAGTCCGAAGAGAATTTAATTCCTAGTGAGTTGCCGGATTTGTAGCTATCTGCGGCCAAGCTCTCGAAGTGCTAGCTTTGGATTTCAAGGGGACAGCAGTGACACTGACCCCTTGAAATCGGGTTAGAGGACTTGGCCTAAATATTTTTATCGCCTATTAGCGCACACTCGCTCATAAAAAAACTCTGGAGCAAAATCCGCACCGGTAGGCCATACAACAGTATGTAGATCTTGATTTAGTTCGAATTGCTTGAAAAGCTCAATATCTTTTAAAGGCGAAAACACATCGCCCCACAATTCTTGTTCGAGGTCGACATCACCCATAGCGCCATCGTCAAAGCCAATACGAATGACGTAATCGGATACGTACTCTGCACTCACAATCGTCGGTATAGACATGATGACAACGTCCTAACTCTTACATATTATTCAAGCGGATGAATAGGCTTTAACGGTTTTCGTCGTTCGGCGAGCTCCCAATCATTGAGCAACTCTTCTTTGTGTAACGTACACCACTCTAAGATCAGCCGTTTCGCGCGTTTGGGAAAATAACCCGATAATAGCTTACCGGTTTGAATATCGACACTCCTTGTCGCCCATGATTTGTTTTGTGATTATGGATTAGCGTCACTCATGGTGTCAAACCCGAGTGAAAAAGCTTGGCGGTTGGCCGGTAATGTGAAAACTCTCATCTGCCTCCCGATAATTAACAAGAGCGCCGGACTGGGTGGAGTCAAATCACTGCTTTGGGCGTTAGCACTCAAAACAATCGAGACACCTATGAATTTGAAATATCTTATTCCCCTATTGCTTTTAGTGGGTTGTGCATCCAACTCTGGGGTTGTGCCAATGGGAAATGATACCTATATAGATTAAGGGGTCAAAACCCTTTTGATCTATTTCGAAGTGAGTATAGTAACGATGAGCTTACGATATAGACAGCGCTCACTTTTCTACAAAACGGGGTCAGTAGGAATATATTTTGATCACCTTCGGTGAAATCATTTCCAGAAAAAACTTTGGGATCAAAGTAAAAAATAAAAATCCAAATAACAGTTAGGCTGTATATAAACACAGTTACATGTTAAGCTGCACACTCCCATAATCAACAGGAATCACCCACATTATTTTTTAAAACCTTAAGCGCAACCCCTGAGTGCTATAACACCCAGAGGCTGCTAACCAAAGCAACCTACACAGAGGTCACCATGGCTAAAACGAATTCTAAGCTAGGGCGCGCTCTGCGCAAAGCAAAATCATCCCATCGTCAAGATAAAGCACCCCTTAACAACCACCTCGGGCAAATCCACGACGATTTCGAGCAACTACTCGACAGTTATTATTTTTTATTTTCCGCTATCGAAGTTATTCACGTTCATGGCAGCTTGAACGATCAAGCGGTTTATGGTTTGGCGCATATCGCTGAGCGCCTAAAGGTGCAGGGAGAGATAGTGTTGGGGAGGATAAGGGAAATACATAGAGATAACCCAAAACCTAATATATGATACTTAAGTATTTATGGACCAAATAACTATCTATCAATACACAAGGAGTGTGAACCATGAAAAATAAAGCAATGAACGAAATACTGATTTATGAAAATGAAGGCAGCCAAGTAGAAGTCCGGCTGGATAGTCAAAAAGAGACGTTGTGGCTTAGTCAGGCCCAGATTTCCGAGTTACTGGATACCAGTACAGACAATGTTGGTCTGCACTTAAAAAATGTCTATGAAGATGGCGAACTCGATGAAATATCAACTACCGAGGAATCCTCGGTAGTTCGAAAAGAGGGCAGCAGGGAAGTTAAACGACGTATCAAGCACTATAACCTCGATGCGGTGATATCCGTCGGCTATCGGGTTAACTCTATAAAGGGCACCCAATTTCGTATCTGGGCTACCCAGCGCTTAAAAGAACTTCTCGTTCACGGCTATAGCATCGGCCAACAACGCTTCGACAAAAACGCCGAAGAACTCCAGCAAGCCATCGCTCTCATTCAAAAGGCCGCAAAATCTCCTGAGCTGACTGCCGAAGCGGGCAGCGGTTTGGTGAACATTGTCAGCCGCTACACGCAAACGTTTTTATGGCTACAACGTTACGACGAAGGGCTGTTAGACGACCCCAAAGGCCAGCTAGGCGGAAACCTACCCCACGCCAATGAAGCGATGGATAGCCTTAATCTGTTAAAGGCGTCATTAATAGAACGTGGTGAAGCCAGCGAATTATTCGCGCGCTTAAGAGAAGACGGTCTGGCATCGATATTGGGCAACCTGGATCAAACCGTATTCGGAGAACCCGCATATCCCAGCATCGAAAGCAAAGCCGCGCACCTGCTGTATTTTGTCGTAAAAAACCATCCGTTCAGCGATGGCAATAAACGTAGCGGTGCGTTTTTATTTGTTGATTTTCTCCACCGCAACGGGCGGCTGTTTAAGGGGCAGGGAGAGCCCATTATTAATGATACAGGCCTCGCGGCATTGACATTGTTAGTTGCCGAGTCGGATCCCAAGCAAAAGGAAACGCTCATTCGATTAATCATGCATATGTTAGCGATTTAAGAGTTACGAGGTATCGAGGACACTTACAGTAAAACAGCTCTAAATCAAATGGTTGTAAAAGTAGGGCCTTGTCAATGCCAGTCAAACCGATACCAAGCCAGAGCATTTTAATGTCTTAAGCAGATTTGACTAGAGACTTGGCGTCGGCAAAAGGTGTATTTAATTGATAGGTAGAGAAGAAGGTGACTGTAGGACAAGATTAAAAACGAGAAGGGGAGATTATAAGAATACTGGTAGATCAAATGGTGCCAGAGGCTCTATGGCAAACACGTTTTAAATAATTGAATAGTAGGAATATATTATACTAGAGTTGGTTTGCATGCCCCCAAAAATGCCCCCATGCAGCGGACTATTGACGCACCCTTAAGCGAAGCCGTGTCTGAATTTCCTCGTAAATATCATATTCCGCTGATGCTTCTAATTCGAGAGAAACCACTATGGCAAACCTAAAGGATTGGTCCGGATCTAGCGCACCATTTGCAGCGTCTCGGCATTGGACTCTTATAGGAATGTGCGCGTCTTCATCATAATCAGGTGCCAAAAGCCTTGTGTGAATAAGTCTACGTGACCAAACGCTCCCTTTTTTTATCATATTTTGATCTAGCCCCGCGGTCTTCAGACCTAAACTCCACTCATTGTCTTGGTTTGTGGAGTCATCTTCTGCATCGGCAAATGCTTCCAGTGATGCCATACGGTACCGGGCGCCGACGTTATCTACGGGAGAAAACCATGTTAAAGTGACATGCATCGAGCGGGGCATTTTGTCACCAGCCAGGGATGGGGGCAGTGGAAAATCGAAAATCTTCGCTTGGTCTACACAGATCGACCCAAGTCCCACCAAGGTGGCTCCACTTTCGGAGGACTCCTGCATCCGAGTTGGAGCGAGAATACCGTGGCCAAAGTACTTCGCTACCTCTTCCTTTGCTTTGGCGTGTCTGTGAGCCCCGTGTACGATTTTCTCTTCTTCGTACAAATCAGTCGCATCGTTAGACCATGTAGCAGAATTTACCGCTAACGCGCGCGTGATAAGAGCTAAATCTTCCCTAGGAAGCTCCTCTCCCTGATACGGACCATCTTCACCTACCAGCCGATCAGCCGCTTTAAGAATTGACCTCGTGGCGAGCGCTGTAGCACAGCTAGTCCCACGTGCTCGTTGTACCGATGCCTGCGCACCACCTATTGGGGAAGCTACTACTAGGCCATTTTGTTGTGATTGAGGGCGGACTTTTAATCTTGTATTTCCATTGGAGGGGTAGGCTTGCAACTCATGTACGCCACCACTCGTTAAAATATCTGGCTTAATGGACCTAGATTTTCCCAATCCAATTGCACTTGAAATTGACGGTAGATTTCCATGGTCACCAATAAATTGATAATTTGGAGTGGTGCCTCTGTTTGGACCTGCTGGCGCCAAGTCCTCACTTAATGCTCCAACTGTAAGACCATTTATTGCTTCTGCCGGGGAAAGTAAAGTCCTCTCAAACGCACGCTCCCTCAGCGCTGCACGAACCATAGCCCTCTGCTCTTCTTGGGAGGAGTCTTCAAATTCGGTAGTTGTAACTTCTGATATGATTAGGTCATCTGTGATATTTCCAGCGGATATTACAAATAAAATGCCATGGGTATATGCCCACCAATCTAGAAGCCGGGCTAATGCGCTTGCACTTCCACTAAAACGTATGTTCGATACTCCAACAGAGAAATTAATTACAAACACCTGTGGAGCAATAGGCTCATCCCCATCGAATAAACGCACTAAGGAGGTATGGACTAAATCAACAAATAAACGATTACTTGGAGACTTCGCGCCACTCCCCTCTGTATCCACCAGTATAGGTATGTTAAGTATTCGACAATCCGTTAATGGCTCGCCATCCGCTTCCAGGTCTCCTCTCAAGATGAGCGAAGCCATCGATGTCGCGTGATATCTATTGGCAACTTGCGATAGGCCAACCAATTCATTCAAGTCTTCTATTTGGATGCCGTTCTCAAGCGATGGATGAGACGCCACTACAGTGCCATCTAGCAAGGCCCCCCGGAATAGAGCGTCTGAATCAAAAGAACCGTTTGAATTTTGTTGGGAAGTTACGCCTTCCGGTCCCGTAATAGACGATTGGGCTACGGTTTGTGGCAAAATTAGTTGTATGCCTTCTACACTAGCTAATCCATTTATATCGTTTGGGTTTTCAATCAATTGCCTCACAGCAGAGGCGGTGAGTACCACCAAAAGCGCCTCGTAAGTAAAACCTGCTTCGTCGATAACACTGCGATCGATTACTCGCCCTCCTAATTCTATTATTCTTTGTTCTGCTAGCCGACTCCACTGTGCCCTCTTTTCTGAACTTTCAACCGGCAGGATCTCAACTTCTAAATGAACTGAATCCATATCATCAAAAGGTAGTTGATCTGCTATTTGTCTTCTTATCGTCTCGGGAAATCTATCTTCAGGACCCCAGACCCTTATGTCCATTAGCAAATCGAAAACATCTCGCCATGGCGTCGTACCAGTGGGTAGGGTCTCTCCGTTTTGATATGCATTCCATAAAAGAAGCAAATTATTTATAGAATCTAACGTTGGCATAGTTGCATAAAGAGAAGGCTTTAGTGGTTGCCCATCTTCATAGTAGAACTCATCCAAAAAATCTGCGGTATGGTCTGATTGCGAGATGACTGATAATCCTACGGCTCTAGCAGCGCGGATAAATCCTTGTATTTCCCCAGCGGTTTCGAAAACAAGCGCTCGCTCGGGTGCTATTCCCAAAGGATCGCTGCGTAATTCGACGATAGAACCTTCTTTGTTTATAGCTGCAGATAAACTTTCAAAGGTCGGGCTAAATTTTTCTGTCTGCCTCGTCCTTCCTGGTCCTCTCGGCCTTGGGATATTTCTCGGTGATCCGGTTGGTCGAACAGAATCGCGACCATTAGGAAGCCGAAGAATGGGTCGTCCTGTCATGATTTTCACTTTCTCCTGGAATTTTTATTCGTTCGTTCCATGCACGTACTCTTTCTGAAATGACGGATCTCAGTGAGATTTCGCCCATACTCAATGCCACCCTTCTTCGCACATCGAGAAAAAAATTCTC
This sequence comes from Gammaproteobacteria bacterium, assembly GCA_024280785.1. Taxonomy (GTDB): domain Bacteria; phylum Pseudomonadota; class Gammaproteobacteria; order Pseudomonadales; family UBA7434; genus UBA7434. The sequence goes on along the minus strand of JAJRPK010000041.1, from coordinate 2,591 downwards.
AGCCTCTGAATAACTATTTACTGATACGTCCTCTAAGAGCCGCTTAGCTGTATACCCTGGAGTTCCTGTTAATTTTCTTAGCTGATCAGCAAAATATGTGGTCATCTGTAACTCAGTGGGTTTAGCGACATTAATTCGGAGCTCAAACCTCCGCCAAGTAGCACGGTCTAAAAGCTCTGGGTGGTTCGTAGCGCCAACAAATACACAATATGATGGCAAATCATCTAGCTGCAAAAGTAAAGTCGTTACCACACGCTTTATTTCACCAGTTTCATGAAGATCACCGCGCTCTTTCCCGATTGCATCAAATTCATCAAAAAAAAGTACACAGGGTTCTGTGCGCACAAAGTCAAATAGCCTTCTAAGCCTCTGTGCGGTCTCACCAAGGTAACTCGTTACAACCGCATCATAGCGAACAGTAAATAAAGGAAGCGCTAGTTCATATGCTAGAGCCTCCGCCAAAGACGTCTTACCGTTTCCTGGAGGTCCGACCATTAGAACTCTATGCCTGGGCTCTAAGCCGTTTGACCTCAATACATCGGCTCTTCCCTGTTCTTCTATCAGTTCCTCGCACGCGGAGCGTATAGGTCTACTGAGATATAGATTAGACAATGGTATTCTGGGCTCTTTTCTTTGGATCCCACCAGAGCCATCACGGACCCTAACTCCTTGGTGGTTAGATTTTCCATTCGCACTATTAGTGGGGCTAGAATCCAACACTCGGGCAATTCTTTCTGCAACTCCACCGTGCTTTTTGGCTCTTTCGTCGGCAGCAATAGACTCGGCAACAGAGCGAAGCTCTGCACCATCACCACTGACTCCGGCTTTTATAAGTTTTACTACTAAATCACTTCTTGGCATATTTAGGCACTAGTAGAGCGTCGTCATCAGGAGCTAATCTCTCATTCACCGCACAATAGTACTCCCGATATAGGGTTTTGTCTCCTGATTTTTAATTTTAACTACGGATTTAACGAACCTGGATCTTTGATTGTAATTTATGCAGCCGTATATTTAACGCTATTATCTCTACTCTTTTGTTTAAAGGACTCTTACGCTATGGAGGGAATTTGGAAGTATCAGGATTTAGTTTTGATTCGGGGCCGTCTAGACAAGGACTGCCTTACGTGAAATTCTGCCCAGTCCATCATCTTCAGCTCAGTCGCTCTGAGCTTAGTCGAGCAATTGTAAAACTGCTTCCATTCTCGCCTCATTTTCCGGTTTTTCGGGGGAATTACACAGCCACTTACTGGTTAATTCGAGTTTGACTATAGTTATTGCAGAAGGAAATAATTATCATTTGTCATCGCCTACAGTGGTTTAAGTTCCGTCTTTTCCCAGTTTTATTGCGATTTCGATATTGGCAGGCGCAAGCTTGTAGGAAAGAAGGTCTCCAATTTCTACCCATTGAATATTATCGTGTACGTTAAGAGAAAAATTCTCTGATTCAACCTTTGACAATACGCAAACTAGTCTAATTTGACCGGTCTCATAAACAAAAACAGTATCAGAATAAATACTTATCGGTGATAGTCTAACGCTAAGTTCTGTTCTGGTCTAATTGATCTGGACACTTCAATAAAAGACAATACGGTTGATTATTGGAGTGTATATGAATCAAAAACGAGTTTACAAGAGTTATCCTCAAGCCTTTAAAGAAGAGGCCGTTGCTTTGGTGACAGATCAAGGGTACTCGGTCCCTGAGGCTGCTAAATCACTGGGTATTCGAGCCAATCAGCTCTACGACTGGAAGGCGAAGATTGAAGCCTCAAAACAAGACGGCGCTCTATCAGCGAATGAACGGACGGAGCTTCATCGGTTACGCAAAGAGAACAAGCATCTGCGCATCGAAAAGGACATATTAAAAAAGGCTTCAGCCTTCTTCGCCAAAGAAATGAAATAAAGCATCAGTTTATTCAGAGTTACTCAGGCCGGTTGCCGGTTAACCGCTTATGTCGAATGGTTGGATTGAGTCGATCAAGCTACTACGCGTGGGTTAAGCGGCCTGCTCAGTTAATTAGCGCTGAAGAGTTACAGCTTTATCGCCGAGCTAAAGCCTTGTTTACAGCAAGTCGGCAAAGTCTGGGCTCTAGAGAACTGATGAAAAAATTGCGTGAAGAAGGCTTCTCTGTTGGCCGCTATCGAGCGAAAACGGTGATGCGTAAGCTAGGGCTGCGTGTCACGCAGCGTATCGCTTATAAGGTCACAACAAACCGTAAACATAGCGATGCGGTAGCGATTAACCTGTTGAATCAGAACTTTAGCCCGGTAGCAGCTAATGATGTTTGGGCCGGTGATATTACCTACTTAAGAACAGGCGAAGGGTGGATGTATTTAGCCATCGTCATGGATTTATATTCACGGCGTATTGTTGGCTGGTCTATTGATAAACGCATGACGACTAACTTGGTGAAGAGCGCGTTGGTAAAAGCCGTTAACCTACGGCAACCTAACGAATAAGGATAAGTAGCGCTTGCCGCGACTTATCCTGTTGTTGAACGAGCCCGGGCTCGATGCTCTTTATATAGCAAATATATCGAATGAATTTAATGGAAATAACAGTGTTATCAAACGCCGCTATTTTTTCAGGT
>JAJRPK010000040.1 GCA_024280785.1 Gammaproteobacteria bacterium | reverse complement strand
TACTGCCAATGATAAGAGCGGTGCAGCTTTAGCAAAAGAAACAGCCCAGCAATTGCTCTGTGGTTAAAATGAGCTACTGATTTTTGCTAATATAAAGACAGTTTTTATCCGGACCTGTGTTATTAAATTAACGTGAATTACTAAATAGACGTAAATTACTACGATGAGGTGATTTTCTATGTACTCAGACCTATCGCTCGAGCATTTTATGGCCGGCCTTATAAAAAGGAACCCCGGCGAAGAAGTATTTCACCAAGCCGTTTACGAAGTTGCCCATTCCGTTATCCCCTACATTTTAGACAATACTAAATACCGTGACGCGGGTATTTTAGAGCGCATGACTGAACCCGATCGATCGTTTACCTTCAGAGTCGTATGGGAAGACGATGCGGGAAATATCCGTATTAATCGCGGCTATCGTGTTCAATTTAATAACTCTATCGGCCCCTATAAAGGTGGTCTGAGATTTCACCCATCAGTCGATCTTGCCGTACTAAAGTTTCTCGGCTTTGAGCAAACGTTCAAAAACAGCCTAACTACTTTGCCAATGGGATCAGGAAAAGGTGGGTCGGATTTCAATCCTAAGGGGAAATCTGACCGCGAAGTGATGCGTTTTTGTCAAGCGTTCATGCAAGAGCTCTCCAAATACATAGGCCCCAACACCGATATCCCCGCTGGAGACATCGGCGTCGGCAGTCGCGAAATCAGTTATATGTTTGGCCAATACAAGCATATCCGTCAGGAGTTCACTGGTGTGTTAACAGGAAAAGCCATGGAATTTGGCGGCAGCCTTATTCGGACCGAGGCTACCGGTTACGGCTGCGCATTTTTTATGGAGAACATGTTGCAGCACCAAGGCGACTCGATGGCAGGAAGAACTTGTTTGGTTTCAGGCTCAGGAAATGTTGCCCAATACTGCATCGAAAAAATTAATCAACTCGGTGGCAAAGTAGTCACGCTGTCAGACTCTAGTGGTTTTATCTACGACCCGGATGGTATAGACGCCGAAAAACTGGCCTACGTCATCAATCTAAAAACCGTACAGCGCGGACGTATTTCAGCCTACGCAGAAAAATACGGGTGCGAATTTCATCGTGGCAAACGCCCTTGGGGCGTTCCCGGCGACTTGGCTTTTCCCTGCGCCACCCAAAATGAGCTCGATAAAACCGATGCCGAAACACTGTTAGCCAATGGCTGTATAGCCGTTTGCGAAGGCGCCAATATGCCCAGTACCGTCGAAGCCATAAAAGTATTGCAACAAGCCAAATTATTATTTGGGCCGGGCAAAGCCGCCAATGCGGGAGGTGTCGCAGTATCAGGTTTGGAAATGACTCAAAACAGTATTCGGCTGGCATGGTCTGCGGAAGAATTAGAGGGGCGGCTAAAAGACATTATGGAAAAGATCCACAAAACCTGCGCGACCTACGGCGAACAAGATGGCTATATAGATTACGTAAAAGGAGCAAATTTGGGAGGTTTTATAAAAGTGGCCAATGCGATGTTAGCTTATGGGGCTATTTAATTAGAGTCCGCTACGCGCACAGTAAGCATTTTTTATAGTTTAGTTGCGCTCGCGTTGCTAGCTTTGGTTTGTGCAAGATTCTTCTTTTACCCAACTCCTTTGAGCCACTATCAGTGAGCCGCCCCAGACTCGTTCCAAGCACCAACGAAACTACGGTTCTTAATGGCTTGCCAAAGTCGGTGTAAAACACGCGATGTGGATGTCCACAAATAACCCTACTTGCAAGCTTCCGGGGTTAAGCGTCGGAACGCTTACGGCATTTTTTGGTGACTTTTTTTTGCTGTTGGAAAAAAGTCACTTGCCGTCGGGCAACCCCCGACACTCACTTCTAATCGAAGATCATAACTTTAAATCTAAATCCATAACCTGCATCGATAGAGACTCACCCTCCCCCAATCTAAACCCATAGCCCCATCATCTAACGCCGACGATACTTCTCCTTATTCCGCCGCCCCATACTATCCAACAAACCGCGGCTCAAACGCCTAAACCTTGGAAACAAATAACCAACCGTTGTTAACTTACCACTAAACCAAGGCATCGAAATTTCAATCTTCTCTCCCAGAACCAAACGTACCACCACATCAGCGACTTGCTTCGCCGTACTCATTGGTTGCGAGTAAACTATATCTTCCACTTTATCGATCTCATCCATAATAAAACCGGTATCAATCGGCCCTGGCGACACTAAGCCAACAGCAATACCACTCCCCCTAAGCTCGTCGGCAAGAGAATAAGTAAAAGAGCGTAACCCCGCTTTTGTCGCTCCGTAAGTGGCAGCCCCTTGAATAGGCGCCCTACCGGCTAAAGACCCCACCATCACGATTGCACCACTCCCGGCACGGCGAATATGAGGCAATGCTGCGGCTGTTAGAAAAACAGGTGCGCGCAAATTCACATCCACCATATCTGCCAACTGCTGTGGCAATTGATTTTCTACCGACCCCCGACAATGTAAACCCGCGTTATTAACAAGAATATGAATCGCACCAAATTTTTCAATCGTCTTTGACATTAAGCTCGCGCAGTCTTCAGCACTAGCGACATTCATCGCCACTGTTAACACACCAGTAATTGCTGACAGCTCTCTTTCGATAATATCTAATGCCGCCTGCCCCCGTGCGACCAAAACCAAATTTGCACCCAACTCGGCAAATTGTCTTGCACACGCCGCACCGACTCCCGCCGAAGCACCCGTTATGATTACGGTTTTATCAGTAAAGTAGGAAAGGGATTTACTCATTTTTTTATCTCCAACTTTTATCATAGATAATAAGAATAGTTAGTTTACCAACGCCGTAAAAACTGATGTACGGATTTTTTAGGTGTGCCAATCAATTTGACCATTAACAAAAACGGTATTTCATAGATTTTGTAGCGTTGAGAAATATCCTCTAACATCGCCATCCACAGTTTCGCTGTCATTTCGGAATCATATAGTGCACGGTGAAATGTCCCTTTAGAATCTATATTTGCGTACTCTACTAAAGTACCTAATTTATGATTGGGCGCTTGTTGAAAAATTCGCCGTGCCGCAAGCATCGAACAGGCAAATTTTCCTGTGTACCGCCGAGAAATTCGATCCAACTCTGAATCAAGAAACCGCTTATCAAACGAAGCGTTGTGCGCGATCAAATTATCGTCACCGATAAAATCGACAAATTTATCCATTACCTCTTCACAAGGCGGCGCATCGGCCAGCATCGCGTTAGTGATGCCCGTATAGTCCTCAATAAAAGGGCTAATGTGTTCACCGGGGTTCATCAACTCTTGAAATTTCTCAACAACGACTCCGTTTTCAATGCGCACAGCACCAATTTCAATAGCCCTATCGCCCATGTCAGGAGACAAGCCGGTAGTTTCAAAATCGAGAATGACGAGGGTGTCGGCCAGTGGCATAAAATAATTTCCTAACTTGTTGTTGATTTAAAGTCTCAAAGTACTTTAAATCTCTCTAAAACCTAACGAAACTGGCTAATCACAGTCGCTTTAGGCTTAATTATTTATAACCTACCCTATGCAAATTTTTGTTAGTATCACTTGCAAACGGCACGTACTAGCGGTTACTAGCGGTAGATGTCAACGGTTAATGTCTAAAGTAATAAAAAGCAGGCTTACAACTCACTAGTAAGGCCTTTGAAAAGAGTACCCTGTATTTCAAGACCGTTGCTGGCAGGGATGCCAGCGCCGAGCTATAAGGACATATTTATGTGTGTCTTGAAATACAGGGTACTCTTTTCAAAGACCTCGGTAGTAATAACCGCTTAACAACACCGGCCACGAATTATATAAAGAGACTAAGGGGATAACAATGCACGATCTAGTGATCCGCAACGGGAAAATTATTGATGGCAGCGGTGATCCCGCCGTAATAGGTGACATTGCCGTCGATGGTCAAACGATCATTTCTGTGGGTGGCACAGCGGGCCCCGGTAAAACCGAGATCGATGCCGAAGGTTTATTAGTGACACCGGGCTTTGTCGATATCCACACACACTACGACGGCCAAGCTACATGGGACTCATTGCTAACTCCGTCGGTCTATCACGGCGTTACCACCGTAGTGATGGGCAATTGTGGTGTTGGCTTTGCCCCCGTCAAACCCGGGCAACAAGATTGGCTAATTCGCTTGATGGAAGGTGTAGAAGATATTCCCGGTACAGCCTTGGCCGAAGGTATTGATTGGCAATGGGAAAGTTTTCCCGAGTTTCTCGATACACTAGAAAGCAAGTCGCACACCATCGACATCGCCGCCCAGTTACCTCATGCCGCACTACGAACGTACGTTATGGGAAAACGCGGAGGTGATCATCAAGAAATTCCCAGCGATAGTGAAATAACGGAAATGGCGCGTTTAACCAAAGAGGCCGTCGAGGCGGGAGCCATTGGTTTTACGACCTCGCGAACGGTCAATCACAAATCTGCCGACGGCGAGCCAACTCCCAGTTTGACGGCGACAGCAAAAGAACTTTGGGGCATTGCTGAGGGATTAAAACAAGCCAACAAAGGCGTAATCCAACTGGTCTGCGATTTTGAGGATCATGACGCCGAGTTTGAACTTATCCAACAAATGGCTGCACGCAGTGGTCGCCCTGCCTCTATTACTATCAATCAACTACCCAATAAACCGGACGAATGGCGCCGCTCATTAAAAATGATCAGCGAGGCCAACGAGCAAGGCATTCAACTTAAAGCTCAGGTTGCACCAAGACCAGTGGGCATTATATTGAGTCTACAAAGTACTTATCACCCCTTTGTAATGTGCCCATCGTACCAGGAGATTGTAGGGAAATCGTTAGAAGAAAAAGTGCAAAGATTGCAAGACCCCGAGTTTAAAAAGCAATTATTAGATGAGTGGAAAGGCCACAGCCTGTTTGAGATGGAACAAATCTGGGTTCTTAATGACCCACCCGTTTATGAACCCGACAGTGGTGATAGTATCCATGCACTGGCCAAACTAGCTGATATAAGTCCCTCTGCCTACGCACTGAACGTCATGCTTGGCGACGAAGGTCAAGGCATGCTGTACTATCCTGCGTTAAATTTTTCGGCCGGAAACTCCGACGTTTCACGCGAGATGCTCGTTCATCCACACACCGTGCCAGGATTGGGTGACGGCGGTGCGCACGTGAGTTTTATTTCTGACGTAAGCTTTCCCACTTATTTATTAACGCACTGGGGTCGCGACCGACCGCGTGGCGATTTAATCCCTTTGGAATATCTTATAAAAAGCCAAACTCAAGACACAGCCAGTGTCGTTGGCTTTCACGATAGAGGCTTATTGGCTCCAGGCATGAAAGCGGATGTCAATATTATCGATTATGACGAGCTTTATCTTGAAAAACCCACCATCATTAAAGATCTGCCTGCTGGCGGAAAGCGGCTGATGCAAAAAACTCGTGGTTACAAACAAATGATCGTTAGCGGCCAAGTAGTAATGGAAAACGGGCAGCCCACCGGCCTTCAGCCAGGAAAACTCGTTAGAGGGCAACAACCCGCACCCAACCAATAGATAGACCTGAGCGAGAAAAATAATAATGCCAACTCATAGCACTTTTCGAATTATCGTTATAGCTATTATCGTTTTCATTGCACTAACGGTTAGTTCAGCCTGGTTTTTCGCCTCTCATCTCACCACACCCGGTTATATTCATCAAACACCAGAGCAAGGGTTACATCCTCGGGATGCCGCCCCCTTTAAACCAAAATTTTGGATGGGCATGCACGGCGACCCACAACAAGAACTAGGGCTCGCTTTCGAGACAGTCGAGTTTGATGCGATAGACGGTTCAACGCTTAGAGGCTGGTTAATCCCGAGCAGTACCAACAGCAAAGCCGCCGTCATTGCGGCACACGGCGGCGAATCCGACAGACGCAGTTTTATGCGCCATGTCCCCATGCTGCACCGCGCCGGTTACCCGGTATTATTATTTGACTACCGCGAGCACGGTATTAGCGACGGTGACTCTCGCGGCATCGCATTTGGCTGGCGAGCACACCATGACGTTTCATCTGCCGTTACTTTTATGAAACAGAAACATCAATTCGCGCAAATAGCTGTTATTGGTACTTCGATGGGAGCTGTCAGCGCTATCATTGCCACCGCAAACAATCCAAACATTGATGTTGTTATCGCCGAAAATCCTTTTGCCAGTGCCGTCGATGTTTTAGGCGATGCCGATTTTTTTGATAAACTTCCAACCGCTTACCATCAACTGGTCGCCTATTTTGTTCGTCAGAAATTTGATGCTATGGATGAGCCGGATGCCATTGACGTTGTTGCCGATATTGCTCCACGCCCCCTGCTATTGATGCACGGAACCAAAGACAAGGCTGTGTCACTATGGCAGTCAAAAGCTCTTTATAAAAAAGCGGGCCAGCCTAAAGATTTTTGGATTCTCGACGGCGCAGAACACACCGCTTTGTTTAATCACAGCCCGGAAGAATACGAACTTAGAGTCGTTGGTTTTTTAAATAAGTACCTGCATACCCAGTAATCTGTCGTTCGACAGTGTGGATAGCTCTACCGCATTATCGGATACCCTGCTACCAAAACAATAGTATCTAAACAATGCTATAAAAATAATATTATCGAGATCCTGTCACCCATCAATTTGAATTCCAAAATCGCTGCATCTCGATATATAAAAAAGACGCC
>JAJRPK010000039.1 GCA_024280785.1 Gammaproteobacteria bacterium | reverse complement strand
CGTGATGTAAAAGGTGGAAAAAAGCCTTACTGGACAGTAAAAGTGTAACCCATGTATCTTGCGTAAACTGTTACCGATGTAGGTTGGATGTACATACGGCATTTTTTGGTGACTTTTTTTTGCTGTTGAAAAAAAGCCACTTGCCGTCGGGCAACCCCCGACTCTCACTTCTACTCGAAGCATAAAATTTCAAACCCGAATATCTAACCCGCTTCGATAGAAACTCACCCTCCCTTTAATTTGAATTAACTAATTCCTTAACCGCATCCTCTACAGCCGTCCCGACAAAAAAATCAGGGTTTCCACGATGCAACATCTGCGCATCGTTACTAAATACAAATTCCTTAAAATCGACCTCGGTCAACAAACCATCTTCCACCAACTCATAAGCTTCGGGCACAACACCGTTCATTTCCGGCACATCCCAATGGCCGATATCCGAACTAAAAATGGGCTTTAGCCTCGCCTGTAATGGGTTAGCATCGCTGTTAAAGGCACTGGCGTTCATTGGGTCGTCTGCTTCGCATCCAAAATATAAATTGCCAGTAAACAAGGCTTTTATGTCTTCGGCCGACTGAAATCCCGTGGCGGAAAACTCATCGAGCCCATCCAGATCTTGCTTAGGATCAGAAAAAACATCGATGGCTGACAGATTATCCAAATGAGATTTAAATCGCTCAGACCCGTGCTGCTCAAATAACTGCCGCAGTTGGGTGCGATCCATATGATTGGGGTTGTAATGTTGAATATCGCGGCTTCGCTTCTCCCAATGACTAATCATATCGGCGTAAAGATTCGTAGCCCAACCCACGCCTCCTTCTAAAAAGGCCATTTGCAATTGCGGAAAGCGATTGAGAACTCCGCCCAGCACTAACGAGCGGCAAGTCGCCTCACCTGCCGCCGCAAAATTTCCAATGTGGTTATAAACATAACTACTTAGCGAGGCACGATTAGGCCAGCCCATACCGCTCGAATGAAAACTTGGCGCAATACCCAGCTCAACGCATTTAGCCCACACCGGATCGTAATCGTAGGGACTGTCTAAGCCAAAAGTATCGACCCAGCGAGCGCCACGAGGAACGTTATCTCCCGCCAAAGGACGATAAGCAAAACCTGAAACCACCGCTGTTTTCAAACCTAATGTATTGACCGCATACTCCAATTCAACTATAGCTTCATCGGGTGTTTGCATGGGGATTAACGCCGCTGGCGTCATCCGATCACTGAATTCTAAAAACTCTTCGGCGTAGTAATGATTAAATGCTCGACAAAAAACTTGCCGACTTTCGGCACTTGGCATCATCAAACCACCCAGCCCTTGGGTAGGATAAATAACGGCGTAATCTAAACCGATCTCATCCAAGCGCTGGTAAAGTAATCGCGGCAAGTGAGCCGTAGCGCGGTCTAGCGTATTTCTTGCGGGAAACCCCCACCACGTCATCTTAAATAGACCTAACGCCCGCTTTTCCTCGTCGCTTAAGCCTTCACCCATCGCGCCGACAGTAAACACTTGATCAAATTCTTTTGCCATATCTGCTCCACCTAACGCAACCACATGATCGCGAACAGCGGGCAAAAACTCTAATGTATGACCATCGGCATCGATAATCGGATGTTTAATACGCGCGCGAATTTTATCTACGGACAAAGAACTTGACATTTTTAAGGCTCCCTTTTTAAGGTTCTCTTTTACTAAGCTATTACTGGTCAAATACCTTTATTATCTAACACTACCTGACTTGGAATTTTCTGAAGCTAATTGCATTCAATTCGACGATCTCTGATGACGCAAATCATCACGAAATTCTTATTAGTGATCGATGGCTGCTCGTTCGAATTCGAAGTTAATCGTTACCGGAACCATCGAGGCAATAGAAGAAAGATTGGCTAAAGATTTTAATTTTTCCAACCCCTGTAACAAGTCAAAATCTTTTAACGATACAACGATGGGCGTTATGCTGTTTACCTGAATACCGCCGTTAACTAAGCCAATAACTTCAAAAGTGGACTTGATCTTTTTTTCTTTGCCGTGCAGTGCCAGCACCAACTTCGCAGGCTGGATTATTTTTTCGCCCACGCCCAAGTCTTTCAGTAGTTCAACATTAATGCGGCCACTAATAGTTGCCGTAGGAAAGTCAACCGTTTCAAAAAAGTACTTTCTTAATCGTTTGTTACGAATAGAAATATTGGTATTAACGCTATCTAAGCCAATAGTCACCAGCAGTTCGCCTTTTCCATTCAGCGTACCTTTTAGCTGGTTAAACGTGTGCACTTCGACGATCGCCGACTTTTTGATAGAGACAAAATGAAGATTAGAATCCTCCTCTACTAAGTTCCATCCATCTAAAATCGGCCCACTAGCAACAGATCCCGTTAACACAAAAAAAAGAACCGGCACAAACAGTGAGGTTAATAATTGTCGACGATTCATGGTGAGCTCCGCAGTGTGTTTTTCTTAAAGTGTATATTTGTTGATATTTTTTAAACAGTTGTGTAAAACAATTACGTTAATATAACTGATAGACAATGAGGCTACCTAAATAGTTCTTAATAAATTACAAGCTATCCAACGCGACAAGCTGACACTTTGGAATAGGATGCGATTCTGCCAGCACCCAGCGAGCGCACATAGTCCCATGATTGTGACCTGCAGTATCGATCCAATGTCCACCGACAACACCGGGGTCCTTGGCGCTGACCACAATACGTACCAAACCATTAGAGTCCAGCTGCGCACGACCGTTATTGATATGGCCATCTAAAACTTCTGCCCAGATATTTCCTATACAAAAATTCCAGTAGTGACATTCTGGTGGGCTAAGATCAACAACTAATGCTTCGTCTTCGGATAGCTCCCATAACCCGAACAATACCATAACATTGGGGTCTCCACCGATCAGGCTTTGTTCTTCTACCGATGGCATAAAGAGTTCATTGACCCCTGCCTGAGATTTTTTTGCCATACCCGTTACCCAATCGGTAAACCACGTGGCGATGCCTTCAACATATCGCGTAGAACCCACTAAAGATTTTTCTAACTGATTGGCTTTAAGTGGCTCGGGCGGACAATCAGTTTGTAAGCATTCGATCTCGACTGTGACCGCATGTTCTGTTTCGCGATTAAGAAAGGTTTGCCGCAAAAATATCTGTGTGGTCTCCTCTGTCATACCCAACCAATTTCCAGGATGTTCACGGCAGCTAACGATAATTTCAAAACTGCCATCCTCTTCAAGAATTAGATCGTCGGCATTAATCTGTCCCGCTCCCTTATTTTCATTACCATTTCCATTATTCGACTTGGCAAAGCCTAAATTTTGCGCGGCGAAACTCAAGTAATGAATCGTACCTCGATTGCCACGAATTTTATAATCGTACTGGCTGTTAACTGAAACACTCAAATAATAATTGTCGGGGTTCGACAGAGCTGTTTTTACCCCTTGTGCCATCGCACGAAATACGGGGTACTTTGAGCCGGGATTTTCGACAACAGACTCTAGTCCAGCCCGAAGCAATCGAGAAAGATAGCGCACACCTTCGGTACGATCCAATTCTGAATTTGCCAGATCGTCGCGAAGCAAACACTTACCCGCAGACTTGAGTTGCTCACAAAAATCTTCCCAAATTTGCGTATGCGAATTGCTGTGGTCTTCCACTTTTTTGCCCTCTAGCCCAATTAAATATTTTGAATGATATCACCGGTCTTGTTGCCTGCCTTCCAAGCTAACTTTTCCACTAATTCTCAAGCATAAGTTTTCAGCTATACAGCTTTACCCAAAAAAGCCATCAAAATAGCGCTTGCTTGGATTCACTAGCAATTGATAAAGCCAAATTCGCCGTTTATCCTGTAGGCGACGTTCATCTTACAAGCTTATCTTATTCACGCCGGAGTTAACATGACCCTATCATTACAAGAAATGTCCGATCGCTTTGAAATTCAGGATTTACTGTACTTCTACTCAAATATTATTGACTCCAAACAGTTCGATAAGTTAAGAGACGTATTTACCAAAGACGCATTAATTGACTACAGCGCATTTGGTGGCCCAGTCGGTAACTTAGAAGATACCATAACGTTCTTAAAAAAGGCGCTGGCGATATTCCCCAACACGCAACATTTGAATGCTAACCTTCAAATTGTTATTACTGGAGATACAGCAACCGGCAGAATTATGTGCCTTAACCCTCAAGTAATAAAAACATCAGAAGAAGAGACAACTACATTTATGCTAGGGCTTTGGTATGTCGACGAATACGTGCGGACCGATGATGGATGGCGAATGTCTAGTCGTGGTGAGGAGAAGTCCTGGACTTTTGCGGTGCCGGATTTTATGGAGATATAGATGGTGAGTCTCTATCGAAGTAAGTTAGATGCTCAGCTTTGACGTTTCATGCTTCGATTAAAAGTGAGTGTCGGGGTCGCCCGACTGCGACCCACTTTTGCCAACAGCAACAAAAGTAGGCAAAAATGCCGTAAGCGTTCCGTCGCTTAAGCGCGGAAGCTTGCAAGTATGAGGTATTTGTG
>JAJRPK010000038.1 GCA_024280785.1 Gammaproteobacteria bacterium | reverse complement strand
GTGGGGCGCTCTACAATTGCATATCCCATGCATGAAGTCTGGATGGATGTCGGTCGTCCGGAAGACCTGCGCCTAGCTCGAGCCGAATACGACGGCGATTGCGACGATGATTGATGCGCGTTTCGCTGGGCTCAGGTACCTGCGGCTACTCCGTGCCCGGCCACAACGCGAGCTACGCAGCCGCCATGTTTCAAAACATGGTCAATGATGACCGTACAAGGCTTGGGCTTACCCGCCCGCCGCCAGGACGTGCCGGAAGTGTTTGATGTGACCACCGCGTGGCCTACATGGCGCGGGCGCCATACGCGCTCGCCTATGAATCTTTTTTTCGGCCGCTACAGACACACTGCCCGATTTTGAGATTGCATAATCCTTGATGTAGAAACGGATGAAAGAACAATGACTACACTTGCCTCACTGATGTCTCTCGAAGGGCGGCGCGCGCTGATCACCGGCGGCGCCGGTCACATCGCCGTGGCCATGGCTGAAACCTTTGCTGAGATGGGGGCAGACCTAATTCTCGTGGACTGGGAGGCGATGCAACTGGATGCGCTCGCGGCCCGGATCGGCGATACTTGGGGCAGGTCGGTGACGATTCATGCCTGCGACCTCGGAAACGAAACGGAACGCTTGGCAATGATTGCCGCCGTCAAGGCCGACGGGTGCGGGCTTGATATCTTGGTCAATAACGCCGCTTTCGTCGGCACCTCGGGACTCAGTGGTTGGGTTGTGCCGTTCGAGGAGCAGAGCCTCGACACCTGGCGGCAAGCTTTCGAGGTCAACCTGACGGCGGTCTTCCACCTGTCGCAGGCCTTCCTGCCCCTATTGCGCGCTCAAGGTTGCGGATCGATCATCAACATCGGCTCGATCTATGGCGAACTCGGCCCCGACTGGAGCCTCTACGAGGGCACGGCAATGGGCAACCCGGCGGCCTATGGCGCCAGTAAGGGGGGGCTGCTTCAGTTCACCCGTTGGCTGGCCACTACGATAGCCCCGGACGTTCGGGTCAACGCTATTTCGCCGGGCGGGGTGGTACGCGGTCAACCTGAGAGCTTCGTTGGAAAATACATTTCCCGAACGCCCATGCGGCGGATGGCGGTGGAAGACGACTTCCGGGGAGCAACGGCGTATCTCGCCAGCGACGCTTCGGCCTATGTCACCGGGCAGGTTCTCCGGGTCGACGGCGGTTGGGGCATCTGGTAGGACACCCAATTCCGCGACAGATCCACTCCAAACACCGTAATATCAGGCCAGAAAACGGGTCTTATACTGAGGTCTAATTATTCAAGGTTATTTCAAAATGAAAATACTGGTAACGGGCGGAGCGGGTTATATTGGCGTCCACACAATATTAGCTTTAGTTAATGAGGGCTATATTCCTATTGTCGTAGACAATTTAAGTAACAGTTCTATTGAAGGTATTAGACGTATTGAGAAGCTTAAAAATACAACAATAAAAACCTATATTTGTGACATAAGAGATGCTGAATATTTAAGTCAAATTTTTTCTGAAAATGATATTCAGGGCGTTATTCATTTAGCAGGGCTTAAGGCGGTAGGGGAGTCCTGTTCTGATCCGATTTCTTACTATGATAATAATGTGTCTGGAACGCTAGTTCTGTTAAAAACCATGGAAAAGTTGGGCGTGGCCAATCTAATTTTTTCTTCATCCGCGACTGTTTATGGTAATCCAAAAACTTTACCGATAAAGGAAGATGCAAAACTGTTTCCTACTAACCCTTACGGTCAATCAAAATTAATGATTGAGAAAATATGTCAGGATTTAGCAAATAAAACAAAATTAGCATCTAAAAATGCCTGGAAAATTGCTCTACTAAGATATTTCAATCCAATTGGTGCCGATAAATCGGGTGTCGTGGGCGAGGACCCTAAGGGAACTCCTAATAACGTCATGCCATATATAGCTCAAGTTGCGAGTGGTAAGTTAGAACGGTTATCCATATTCGGCAATGATTACCCAACCAAAGATGGAACCGGGATTAGGGATTATATCCATGTTATGGACTTGGCGGAGGGGCATGTTGCAGCTTTACGATGGGTTCTAAGTATTAAACCACTAATTAGTGAGTGTAGGGCAATCAATCTTGGTACAGGTTCGGGAACCAGTGTTCTAGAACTTTTAAGTATTTTTGAGAAAGAGACCGGAGTTAAAGTCCCATATGTTTATTCATTGAGACGTTCTGGTGATATAGCTTCATGTTTTGCTGACCCTAGTTTGGCACATTCTTTACTAGGCTGGAAAGCATCTAGAAATATGGCGCAGATGGTTTCTGATACTTGGCGTTGGCAAGAACAAAACCCAAGTGGTTATGGAGAATAATAGCTGGGTGCGTTAAATATCAGCAATTCTAAAATAATTAACTACAATTCCATGCTAGGAGAAAGATTGCTGGTTAAGCCTGATGGGGCTTATCTGGTCGCTATTAATAGTAACCAACTTGCTATTCATAAAGATGGAATGTTGTCAAAATTTGAGCTGCGCTATATATCGCCTATCGTAGTTGAAGTAACAGGTAATTTTATTACTCTTGATTCTGATAAGAGGGTCGATGGCTTTTTCAAAGCCAAGTTATAATTCCAAGTTACCATCCTGGAATGTTAGCGATTTTAGAAGTAATGATGGTGGTTACTGTGACCGGTGGGTTGGCTATCCTTCCGCGTTGGTTGCTGATAGTGGCCTTGCTGTCGAAGGGCTTGGATAGTCATCTCAGTATGACCCCGTTTTTCATAAATACCCATAATTTTACTTAGTGAAAGTAATAGATAATTTTCGGAAAATCACCAAAAATAGTGCTGTGCTGAAGTCTCAATAGCTATTATTAGGAAAAATAATGAAGAAAAAAGTCTTAGTTGTGTTCGGAACACGTCCAGAGGCCATAAAGATGGCGCCTTTAGTCCATGCATTAAACAATGACGAAAGATTTGAATCAAAAGTATGTATTACAGCTCAGCATAGAGAAATGTTAGATCAGGTTTTGGAGCTATTTGAAATTACGCCGGATTACGATTTAGATCTTATGAAAACGGGCCAAACACTGCCTGAGATTACTAGCAGAATTCTAATGGGGATTACTCCGGTACTTAAGTCATTTAAACCCAGTATTGTGTTAGTTCATGGCGATACCGCTACTACACTTTCAACAAGTTTAGCTGCTTATTATGAACAAATACAAGTGGGGCATGTAGAGGCGGGGCTTCGAACCGGTAATATTTATAGCCCTTGGCCTGAAGAGGGTAATCGTAAACTAACAGGCGCTATTGCTGATTTGCATTTCGCTCCAACTGAAACGTCAAAGCAAAACTTACTACAAGAAAATGTTGACCCTGAAAAAATTATTGTTACCGGTAATACGGTTATTGATGCCTTACTTGAGGTGATTGAAAAGCTTGAAACTAATGTTGAGTTAAAGTTCTCTCTTCAAACACAGCTTGAGTTCCTTGATGATAACAAGCGTCTTGTTCTTATCACTGGGCACCGAAGGGAAAATTTTGGTGGTGGCTTTGAACGTATTTGCGAAGCAATTGCGCAGATGGCCAAAGCATTTCCATGCGTTGAATTCGTCTACCCTATGCACTTAAATCCAAATGTACGTGAGCCTGTTAATCGACTACTTGCTGATTTGGATAATGTCTTTCTTATCGAACCATTAGACTATTTGCCTTTTGTGTACTTAATGAACAGAGCATATTTGCTTTTAACTGATT
>JAJRPK010000037.1 GCA_024280785.1 Gammaproteobacteria bacterium | reverse complement strand
TTACCCCGCAGTGCGCTTTGGTGTGCCTGACATGCAGTTTCATCCGTGGTTGATGGGTATGCGTAAAGGGATGGAAATGCTGTTAACTGGCGATTCACTCAGTGGTGAAGAAGCCGTGAGTTACGGCTGGGCGACGCGGTGTTTTGCCGAAAGTGAACTCGAAGAAAAGACGCTGGAGCAGGCGAAGCGAATTGCAGCTATTCCGGCTGATATATTAGCTTTAAATAAACGCGCAGTACATCGGCAGATGGAAGTGATGGGATTGCGTGATGGGCTGAGGCAAGGTACGGAAATATGCAGCTTGGCTATCCATCAAAAAACCTTTAAAGCGTTTTTAGAGGCTACGCAAGGTGGCACTCAATTGACTAAGGCGTTGCAAAAGCGTGATGAAGGTTTTGGTGATTACAGGACCACTAAAGAGTGAGCCTGTATAAGAGTAATCCTGTATCAGGTTGTTATTAAGAAAAATCGTCAGATGATCCTTGGGCCAAAATTTCAATAAACGATGGGGGCAATTGGCTGACAAATTTATTTACATCCCAGTTTACCCTACAGCGAACTTCAAAAAACTGGACGTTGCCGATAAGCAACTGGCCAGCGGCGATGAACCCGTTTATGATTGCGCTCGAAGATCGCTAACTAGCTATGTTTAAACTTGGGCCGTTACACAGAACTATTTACAACCTCTGAAGCGTTAAAACTCTGGAATAATTATGTCAAATCAATCTTCCTTATTCATTACCGATTTCTTTCGGCTTGAGTCTGCGAGTGGAATTTTGTTAATGTTTGCTGCCGTATTAGCCATGGTTTTTGCCAATACCGCTTTAGCACCATATTACGAACTATTGCTTTCAACCCCTGTTGAGATCCGCGTTGGTGGGTTGGAGATTGCCAAGCCTTTATTGTTATGGGTTAACGATGGATTGATGGCCGTATTCTTCTTTTTAGTAGGCCTTGAATTAAAAAGAGAGCTAATCGAAGGCGAACTGTCGAATAAGCGAAACATCATTTTGCCAGGACTCGGTGCAATAGGCGGCATGGTTTTTCCCGCCGCTATTTATATATACTTCAATTTCGACGACCCGGTTGCAATAGAAGGTTGGGCTATACCTGCTGCTACTGACATCGCTTTTGCGCTAGGGATTTTATCCTTGCTTGGTTCGCGTGTGCCAATATCGATAAAAATATTTCTCACCTCATTGGCAATTTTCGATGATATTGGTGCAATCCTTATTATCGCCTTTTTTTATACATCCAAAATATCGCTAACAGCTTTAGTAGTTGTCGGATGTTGTATTCCTATCCTAATGGCCTTCAACAAGAAGAATATTATTTCGAAGAGCCCCTATATTTTAATTGGAATTATTATGTGGGTGGCTACTTTGAAGTCTGGTGTTCACGCAACACTAGCCGGTGTTGTGCTCGCTATGTTGATCCATATAGGGTCAAAAACAGACCCTGATATTTCTCCTCTTAAAGAAATGGAACATGATTTACATTCAATTGTCGCTTATTTTATTTTGCCGGTATTTGCTTTTGCCAATGCGGGGATAAATCTTACTGGTATCGGCATGAAGGAATTGCTGCATGACGTACCGAAAGGAATTGCTTTGGGACTGTTTGTTGGCAAGCAAGTGGGCATATTTGGAATCTGTTGGATCGCTATCAAGCTAAAGATTACCGAGCTACCGAAGGGCATGTCATGGCTTAGTTTGTACGGGACGGCGGCCTTATGCGGGGTCGGTTTTACCATGAGCTTGTTTGTTAGCTCTTTGGCATTTGAAGAAACGGGAGTTAATCTATTCTTTAATGAACGCTTGGGTATTATTCTCGGCTCGTGTTTGTCGGGGATAGTAGGCTATTTTGTACTGCGTGCCAGTTTGAATTCTAACAAACTGGTCAATCAGGATGGGTGAATTTTGGGGCAGTGTAATAACGTCTTTAGACGGTTAGATATATTGTTACACAGATCCAAAACTAAAGTTTTCGGCCTGTAGCAACTGTAATTGTTTAATCTCAAACCTCCGTATAAAGTAAGTGAAAGATAAAAGTATTTTTCACCTTACACCATTGTAGTCGAGCATTTTATGCAAACCGAATTATGTAAACAGCTTGGTATTGAACTTCCTATTTTTGCTTTTACTCACTGCCGCGATGTGGTTGTGGAAGTTTCCAAAGCCGGAGGTATTGGTGTCCTCGGAGCCGTAGGCCTCACCCCCGAAAAACTTAAAATAGAACTGGATTGGATCGACGAACATATCGGTGACTTCCCTTATGGCGTCGATGTGGTTATCCCGCAAAAATACGAAGGCCAGGGTGAAATGGACCCTGAAAAGCTCGAGGAAACACTGAAATCGATGATTCCCCAGGAACACCTAGATTTTGCTGAAAAATTATTAGAAGAGCATGGCGTGCCGACCATCCCCGGGTCCGAAGGGCCGCGCTTATTGTCGTGGAACGAAGCGATGGCTACGATATTGGTTGACATTGCCATTGAGCGGCCTAATTGTCGGATGATCGCCAATGCTTTAGGAACTCCACCTGCCGATATTGTCAAGCGGATTCAAGATAGCGGCCGTCTAGTCGGAGCGCTTTGTGGTCGAGTGAAACAGGTTAAGGCACACAAAGAAGCCGGTCTTGACTTTATTATTGCTCAAGGCGGCGAAGGCGGTGGGCATACCGGTGACGTTGGCTCCATTGTTTTTTGGCCACAAGCCGTGGCAGCTGCAGACGGTGTGCCAGTGTTAGCTGCTGGGGGTATTGGCACCGGTCAACAAATGTTGGCAGCGATGGCCATGGGTGTACAAGGAGTTTGGACTGGCTCGTTGTGGTTAGCGGTAGAAGAAGCTCACGCTCAACCCGCGCAAAAACAATCTTATTTTGATGCGTCCTCAGAAGATACCGTTCGTTCACGTTCCTGGACTGGTAAACCTTGTCGGATGTTAAAAAACGACTGGACGGAAGCTTGGGAGGCCGAGGATACGCCGGACCCATTGGGCATGCCATTGCAAGGGCTGGTGAGTGTTGATGCGATCAGTCGTACAGGCCAATATGCCGGTGTTGCAGAAGCACAAAAAGTTGCTTTTAACCCTGTAGGTCAAGTAGTTGGGCAAATTAACGAGGTAGAATCCAGCCGCAATTTAGTGGCACGCCTGCTCAATGAATATGTTGAAGCGTTGGACAGTATCAATGCTTTGATGCCAGAAGATTGAGTTTCGTCGATTTAAAAAGCCACATGAAATATTTTCTCAAAACATATTTCATGTGGAATCAGCTAGGTGTCAATGACTCGTAGGAGAACTAATGGACGTAAAAATAATAGTTGCTGATTAATTAAATCTTAAACACGGAATTGATATTATTACGCTATTAAATTCTTACGCAGAAGACCCAATGGGTGGCGGTGAGTCGTTATCTTAGTATATCAAAGAAAACCTTGTAGCTAAAGGAACTCTACGATTAGGTAGCTCTGCGTCGCGGCACATTTTGTTGGCAATGGGAGGCCACCCGGCTGGGCGTGCCGAATTTCATTTGTACAAATCAAGGAGGTGAATATGAGCCCGAGCAATGAGAAAAACAATTCTCGTGAAAAAGTAATAAGCGGCGAAGTCTGGAGTGAATTTTGTGATTTGCTTAAATCGGCTGGCCAGCAGATTATTGACAATTCTGCCAACGACGAATTAGAGCGAGCTGAAGGTTTCCGTTATTTGGCTCGATTGACCAGAAATGGGCTCGCTAGTTTGGATTCGGCACCGTTATCGCCGGTTATCATTGATTACTCGGGCGCTAAAATAGGCGCAGACAACCCCGATTTTATGTACGGTAAATGTCGCATCATAGGCAGTGCAAGCTACCGCATTAGCGGGTGTGCCAACGAGGCCTTTACTTTTAATATAGGCGCATTTCACGGTCAATTGGGAACACCACAAGGGTTGCAGTCCAGCGGTTTTCTCTGCAAGTCGGACCTCTATCTCGATGCCGATGGTCGTTTTGAAATTATTGCCAGTAAAGATGAGCCGCTAGAAAATAATGCCAGAGTCGACTGGCTGCCGTTGTGTGAGGATTCCAATAGCTTTCTTATTCGTCAAACTATTCTCCGTCCGGGAATGGATGTGCCGGCAGATTTTGAAATTCATATTATCGAAGGTGATGTGGGTACGTCGCCAAAGCCATTGACGGCAAAAAAAATTGAAAACAGTTTGGGGCGTAGTGCGTTAATGTTGCACGGTATTGTGCAACAGTTCTTGGGCTGGACTAACGATTTTAAAAAAAGGCCCAACCAAATTAGTGAAATCAAACCCGAATTGTTAAGAGTGGCGAAGGGTGATCCCAAATGCCAGTATAATTACGGCTACTTTGATATAGCAGATGATGAAGCCTTGGTGATTAAGCTCATCCCACCCGAATGCGAATATTGGAATATTCAATTGGCTAATCATTGGATGGAATCGTTCGACACCTCCGATACCGTTTCTTCGATAAACAATGCCAGTGCAATCAAGCGAGATGATGGATCGGTTTATATAGTGATTGCAGCTAGTGCCCCAGGTTTAGTTAACTACCTGGATACACAGTCACACCAGCGAGGAACCATTGCGTTGCGCTGGGTGGGTGCCGATTCCCATCAGGCAGATCCACTGATGAAGTTGTTTAAGTTGGTAGAGCTGAACGTCGAGCCGATTCTATGAACGGTGCAAGCGAGACTTCATTTGTCCAGCGTTTTGACGAGTTTCATCAATTAGCCGTCGATAATTGTGGCTGGAATGATTTTGGTGAGGACGAATACCTGCCGGCACTCAATATTTTACTCGAGTCGCTGGATCAGTCCGCTCTATTGCCGAAGGTCGCCAATGCGGTGATGGCGCAATCCATTACCGGTGTATTGAGCGGTCGTTTGTATAGCGAACATTATAAGCAACAAAACCCCGGTTTTTCCCAACAAAAAATCGCTCGCCCACTATTTATTATTGGTTTGCCACGCAGTGGCACTACAGCGTTGCAGAAATTATTAGCGGCAGATCCTTGTAATCAAGGGTTGGCCTATTGGCTCGGGCAAACACCTATGCCTAGGCCTGCGCGAGAGCGCTGGCAACAAATACCAGAGTTTATGCAGTGTGTAACGCAATTGGAAACAATAGCGCAGGCGGTTCCCGAGATGATGGCTATTCACGAAATGGCAGCAGACCAAGCTGACGAGTGTCGACTGTTACTCATGCAAAGTTTTTCTAACGTCACTTTTCAGTCCGGTGCATGGGTGCCTGAATACGAAGAGTGGCTGTATACAGCAGACTTTAGCCGAGTATACGAGCGTTATAAATCCAATTTGCAATTGATCGGTTTAAATGATGACAGGCGATGGGTTTTAAAAGATCCCAGTCACTTGTGGGCGCCACAGGATTTGTTAAAAGTCTTCCCCGATGCATGCATTGTCCAGACTCATCGTCAACCGGAAAAATTAATTCCGTCGGTGAGCAGTTTAGTTTACACCTCAAGAAAAATGACCGATCCAGAAGTTGATAAAAAGCGAGTCGGTCGTCGCGAATTAAAGCAATGGGCCAGAGTGCTTAACAACTTGGCAGAGCTTCGCCAGAACACACCACAGTTGCCTATATACGATGTGTATATGGAAGATTTACAGCGAGACCCACTGCAAACTATTCGAGGGATTTACGATTATTTTGACATTGCACTCTCCCCGGGGAGTCACAGTGCAATGGAATCGTGGGCGGCCAGCCGACCGGCCGGTGTTCATGGGCAGCACAATTATACAGCGGAAGAATTTGGATTAAATGACGAAGAAATCAATGAGGCTTTTCAGCATTATATTTTTTCGTTACGATCATTTTAAGAAAATCTTAGATGTTTAGTTTTTAAAAATAGGTTGAGGTTGCTGAAACCATGAGTCTACTAAAAGATCGAGTTGCGATTGTATCGGGAGTGGGGCCGGGTTTAGGGCTTTCCATAGCAAAACTTTTTGCCAAGCAAGGGGCCACGGTTGTTTTATCGGCGAGGAGTAAGGATCGGCTTAGTGCAATGCAATCCGAGATAGTGCAACAAGGTGGTAAGTCGCTGGCAGTGGTTTGCGACATTGCGGACCCGGAAAGTTGCCGTGCTTTGGTTGCCGAAGTATTGCAACAATGTGGACGTATTGATGTGTTAGTTAATAACGCTTTTAATGCAGGCGGATTTGTGCCCTTTGAACAGGCCAGGATCGATCAAAGTTGGGCTACCACCTTTGGCGTAAATGTGATGGGTTCACTGCAGTTATCCCAAGCAGTTCTGCCAGCAATGAAAGAGCAGGGCGGTGGTTCCATCGTCATGATTAGTTCGGTGTCTATGTGCGACTACCGTAGTGAACGGCCACCGGTGAGTGATTATGCGGCGTCCAAAAGTGCTTTGCATACGGCGAGCAAGTACCTTGCTGGTGAATTGGGTGGTTACGGCATTCGGGTCAATACGGTGAGGCCGGGTTATATCGATGGCGAGGCGTTAAGCAAATATTTTACTTCGGTTGGCAGTTCTCGCGAGCAGGTTGCGGAAACGCTACCGTTGGGTCGATTACCGACACCGGATGATATTGCGCAGGCGGTATTATTTTATGCCTCTGATATGTCCACGGCCATCACTGGCGGTACCATTGATGTAAATTCAGGTGAATATATGAGTTAGAGAGTTATTCGGCCTAACTTCTCCAAATGCTCATCAATGGGTTGAGCAATATTTGCTAACATCGGTTAACTGAACCAATAGAAAAACAAAGGGTCTCCACAAAGCCGATGAAAGATGCATTGCTTAAAGATATTAAAGTTCTCGACGTTGGCAGTTGGGTTGCAGGACCTGCAGCAGCAACCATTCTGGGTGATCTGGGTGCTGACGTCATTAAAATTGAACCGCCGGGTATTGGCGATCCATACCGCTACATCAATTATGTTCCCGATGCACCGCAAGCCCCTAAAGATAATTACGCATGGCAATTGACCAGCCGGAACAAACGTAGTTTAGCGATTGATATCAAGAGTGAACAGGGTTACAAAATTCTTTGTCAGCTGATTGAAACAGCCGATGTATTTGTCAGTAACTTTCCGCCAAAAGTTTTAGAAAAACTAAAATTGCGTTATGAGGATATTCAGCATCTCAACGAGTGTTTAGTTTACGGGCATCTCTCGGGATACGGTGAAAATGGTGACGAGATCAATACACCTGCCTTTGACCGCTCGGCCTTTTGGGCTCGCTCGGGAATGATGGACGCTCTCCGAATAGACGGTTCTGCGCCGAGGCACAGTTTGTTGGCAATGGGAGATCATCCTGCTGCTCTAGCGACCTATGGTGCCATTATGACGGGTTTATTCCAGCGAGAGCGAACAGGCAAGGGTGGCAAAGTGTCTACCTCACTAATGGCGACGGGAGCATGGTGTAATGCTTTACCGTTGCAGGCCGAGCTATGTGGCGCTAAACAAATTCGTGAACGTCCTCGCTCGCAGTCGACTAACGCGCTGGCATTGCCGTATGGTTGCAAAGACGATCAGTGGTTTTTACTGTGGATATTTGACCCCGACGGTGGCTGTACACAGCTACTAAACGTATTAGGACAGTCAGATCTGTTAGATGATTCACGTTTCTCTACACTAGAGGCAAGAACTTCCAATGCACCGGCTTTTGCTCAGCAGTTGGAGCAGATTTTTGCCGCTAAGAATTGGAGCGAATGGGAAAAAACATTCGATGCCAATGATATTGCTTATGTGCAAGCCAGTACTGTACCCCAAGTCGTCGATGACCCACAATTTATTGCCAACGATGTGTTTGTCGATTTGGTCGGTACCAGTACGGATGCAACGCGAACGGTCAACAGCCCCATTTTTATCGACGGTTATGAACGGCAAGCGGCAGGGCCTGCACCAGAGATTGGTGAGCACAGCGAAAGCATATTGAAACAATTGGGTCTAGATAGCAGCACGATACAAAAATTACGTGATCAAAAGGTTATAAGCTAGCAAGAAATACGGTAAACGGTTCTGCGCTGAAGGCTAAGTTCCTATAGCTCATGTAGACTTTATCTTGAGATGTGAATAATTAAAGAAATTAGTCAAAGCTCTACGGTGAAAAGGAATGTGGTGGGTAGGCTCCGCATCCTTGTCCTCCCAGCCGTTCATATTCAGTTTTGTTCCAGTGGTAAGATTCTTGAAAAGACCATAGAAACAATTCGGCATAGAACGCACATAGATATTTTTGTGAATCTTTATTGTCATTAATAAGTCGTTGAGTTAGTTCAGTAATCGACACAAACTGTGATGATGGACGAATACCCCCATCGGTAGCCGTATCTAATATCATATATTGTCCTTTACCTTGCCCCCAGGGTGGCCAATTAGTATATGCGTTAGATCTTCCTTTTCCGGGTATTCCATGATGGGCAAAGCTGCCCCAGTAATCCATCATTGCATCTG
>JAJRPK010000036.1 GCA_024280785.1 Gammaproteobacteria bacterium | reverse complement strand
GATCGGTGCGTTATCCAGCTCTGGCACAGTGATGTCCTGTGTAGCAGTGCGGCGCATACAAATAAAAGGTGGGTTATAGCGCAAGATTTCGTAAATAGCGTTATCGAGTTTATCGATATTTTCTTGCAGGTAGCGGTACTGGTCTGGGTTTTCCATCAGATTACGCATACCGTGTGTGATCGTGGTTCGCGTACTTTCATTACCCGCAACAATAATCATCAAGAAAATCCAGCTAAAGGTTTCGTCGGAAACGGGCTCCCCATTGATAACACCATTCAATAATTGGCTACTCACATTTTTCACATCGCTGTTACGCCATTTGGCCGCCAGCTGATTGCCATACAGTATAAGTTCAAACGAGGCAGTATCGGCAAGTTCTTTTCCGTTAGGAAGCTCTGGATCATCGGAGAACATCATCTGATTGGTCCACTCAAAAATCTTGTGCCTGTCCTCGGCCGGAATGTCGAAAAAGTCGAGGATCATTAACAGTGGCAGTTCCGCCGCGATATCGGTCACAAACTCGCATTCGCCTTTGTCGATCACCCTATCGACAATTGCTTTGGCATATTTTCTTGCACGTGGCTCGTAGGTGGCGCACGCGGCTGGCGTAAAGTGATCGCGAATCAGCTTGCGGTAATCGAGGTTGAGAGGCGGATCAAGATTGATAAACATATGACTATGGACGTCATCCACCATCTCTTGGGAATGCTCCATCGGTATTGCGGAACGCAACTGCGATGAAAATAGATCGTTATTCTTCGAAACAAAATCAGTCGCCGATTGACGCGTGATTGCCCAGTAAGGAACGCCGGTAGAAGGATCATCGATTTTTACAGCTGGGCCAGCTGCACGAATTTCCGCAACGTCGTCTCCTTTGTATCCATTACCTAGATACGCCGGATCCAATATGTTTGCAAAAGGACATTGAGACATAAGATATTTACCTGTTTATTTTCGATAAGGGTCTAACAATTGGTTGAGATAAAGGTCGATTTTTTCTGCTACTTCTTGCTTACTAAGCATACTTTTACGGTAAAACAAAAAAACGGTGTTAGCCGTGTTGATCAACATTTGATAAAAGATTTCACCGTCGACACGCTAAAATCAAATTCATCGGTAATCACCTCAATCCAACGCTTTTCATGATCGTCGTGAATCGATGCGGCAAAGCTCGAGAAATCATGATTTCGAGGGGTCATTGTACTTGCTAAGACTTACTTCGCCTATCCCCACTATGCAACTCAATCGCCAATTACCTGCGCAAACCTCAGTATCTTATATGGAGAACACTACCTGTTCTCCATCCTATCCAACTGCTGAGAAAAACCTTATGTGTGTCTAAGATCCCCAAGCCTAACGGCTCACTCCGTATCATCAAAAAAATCCACCTGCCCCAAACTCTCCCCCCCGAGCAAAAGGCACCCTCACCTACCATGTCGGCCATGACGACCCCTTCAAGGCGACCATCTTCATTCCCCTCTACGAATTCAACAGTGCCAACAATCACGGCTTCCTTGCGGCCACTTTACGATCAGAGGGAATATTTGAAACTGTTGACGGTCATCCACCTGTTCGGCCATGGTTCGGTTTCGGTTTTCGGAGAGAGTGCCCAGAAGAAAAGCTGTTAGGTTTATTCAACTTAGTTGAGTCAGTTCTTATTGTGCACTTGACTCATAATCGACAGGTCGAAGGTTCAAACCCTCCCGAGCCCACCATTAAATCAATGACTTAGCGCAATTTTAAATTCTAATAATTACCCTATGCTACCCATGTGCTGCTTTCTAGTAATCCAACCGCAGGTACCCAACGGCAGTTTTACTGACCGCTTATGGGGTATCGCCGTACGCACCGCGGTTAATTTTCTGGCCATGTAAACCGGGCTCGTTGCTATAGCTATTGGCGGAATTATCGGAGTCGACCGCCGGTGATGACGGCTTAAGGTGATAGTTATCCACCACTGCGTCTACAAATAAAGCCGGTCCCGCGCTATTGAATGCCAGACAAATTAACAAACAGCACCCATTTCACGTAGTGCCGAGGCGTCCAATCCCAGTGCATTAAGAATTTCGTCCGTGTGCTCTCCACTGTCTACCGCACCGTGTTTAATTTTTGCCTTGGTACGACTAAACCTCGGTGCAGGCCCAGGATGCAAGATACCATCAACATCCACCATGGTTCCACGGGCCTTTATTTGTGGATGTTCCGCAACTTCGGACATTTTCAAAACCGGTGTTACACAAGCATCTTTAGCATCAAATACTTCTGCCCATTGATCGCGGGTTTTTAATTTAATGACCTCGATAAAGGTTTCTTTTAGCAGCGGCCACTGTTCCATGTCATTTTGATCGGGTAGCTCCCTACCGCTCAATCCCAAACCCTCAAGCAATTCGATATAAAACTGGGGTTCAATGGCACCCACACTAATGTATTCGCCATCAGCACATTCATAGGTGTCGTAATAGGGTGCGCCGGAATCTAACATGTTGGTTCCCCGTTTTTCATTCCAAAATCCTACTTGCTGTGCACCGAAAAAGCTTGCCATTAAAACGGATACGCCATCGATCATCGCCGCATCCACCGCCTGCCCTTGGCCGGAGATCTTCGCTTCCATCAGCGCACACACCATGCCGAAAGCCAGCATCAAACCGCCACCGCCAAAATCACCCACTAACGCCAGAGGCGGTACCGGGCCGCTGTCTTTCTTGCCTATAGCCGCCAAAGCACCGGTTATCGAAATGTAATTGATATCGTGACCTGCCATTTTCGACCATGGGCCATCTTGCCCCCAGCCCGTCATGTGGCCATATACAAGCTTGGGGTTTCGTGCACAAACGATGTCCGGGCCGATACCCAGCTTGTCTACTACACCAGGACGAAATCCTTCGATCAGACCATCGGCGGTTTCTACCAATTTCAACACGACTTCAACACCTTCGGGTGATTTCAGGTTTACCGCAATACAGCGTTTGCCTCGATTAAGATAATCATAATCGGCGTTTCCGCCGAACATACCACCACCCGGCCGGTCTATGCGAATAACTTCTGCGCCCATATCCGCTAGCAACATGCCACAAAACGGGCCTGGGCCTATGCCTGCAATTTCAATAATTCGAATGCCCTGAAGTGGACCCATAATGTCTAAACCTTTTGATGAGTTGATATTGTGCTTATTGTTTAAGGCTCCAATTAAGCCGTATCGATACACTGAAGGCCACTTTGTACACCATGGTATACTAATATCCGTATATGTATTTATACAAAAGTGCAGCTCCAAATGATGAATAATGGAAGGGTTCGCTAATACTACCTTTAGACAAAAAAGTTGCTTTTATTACCGGTGCTGCCTCAGGTATCGGTGCTGCATGCGCTCTTCGCTTTGCCGAACAAGGGGCCATTGTCGTTGGCTATGACCTGAACCTGGCCAGTAATGGAGATTGGCCCGCGGCGGTTGCACAACAGAGCCAATGTCAGTTTATCCAAGGTGACGTGACCGACAAAGAAGCCCTTAAGGCTGCGATTGAACTCACTCAAAAACAATTTGGCTCACTGGATATCGTGGTCAATTCCGCGGGTATCGGTGGAGCGGGCTCAGTACATCTCGTCGACCCAGACGAGTTTGACCGCGTTATGGATATTAACCTCAAAGGTACTTTTCTCAGCTGCCACTATGCGCTGCCCATCATGATGGAGCAACGATCGGGCTCAATTATGAACATCGCCAGCGTTGAAGGCTTAGAGGCCCAGGAGTTCACCGCTGCTTACAACGCCTCAAAAGGCGCCGTTGTGATGCTGTCAAAAAATATGTCCATAGATTACGGTCGCTGGGGCATTCGCATTAACGCCATCTGCCCCGGCTTTATTGAAACGCCTATGTCAGCGGCTATCGAAGACCCGGAAATGCGGGAGGCTGTCGAAGATGCTCACCAACTTGGCCGTATGGGTACACCGCGTGAAGTTGCCAATGTTTGCGCCTTTATCGGTTCGGATGAAGCATCCTTTGTCTCCGGTGCGGCGCTAACTGTCGACGGTGGTTTCCTTGCCGGCAAGCGCTTTGGCATCAATAAATCCTTCGGCCTCGACCCCGAAACATAAAGCGGACCCATCCGGTGACAAAAGAATACGATATCATTGTTGTTGGCGCAGGGTCTGCCGGTTGCGCGGCAGCCTACCGAATCGCGGCCTGTGTCATGCTGGAGGAGAGAGCCGCCGACTTTGTTCTGAACAGTCCGCCCTGAACAATCCACCCTGAGCAATCCACCCTGAACAATCCACCCTGAACAACATCTTAAATAGTAATCATGTCCATAACAAACAAGAGCCACGAAAAGTGATCCCTGAAAGCGTCGAATTACACAAAAAATCCAAGCAACTCGAATTGGCCTATAGCGAAAATGAGCGCTTGCTGTTGGATGCAGAATACTTAAGAGTCTATTCACCATCCGCCGAAGTTCGAGGCCATCACCCTAGCCAAGCAGTGTTACAGCACGGGAAAAAACAAGTGGGTATTACATCGATTGCCACCGTCGGAAACTACGCACTACAGATCAACTTTGACGATGAACATAATAGCGGAATCTATTCCTGGGATTATTTAAAAGAGTTGGGTGACAACTATAATCGCTACTGGCAAGACTATTTAGACCAATTGGTCGAACACGGAAAAAATCGTGACCCCGACGTACAGGTTATCAACTTTTTTGAACCTTCCTAAAGACTCAGTAACAAAATTCTACCGCTTACAATAACGAAACAAAACATAGCTATCGGCACTGTCAAACCCGACGTCTTACCCCCTGTCGTGAAAGAACACAGACGGGTACAATACCCTCATTAAGTCACCCTCATCGAGGCCTACATGACAGACCACCGCTCTACTGACCAACAATCAAGCACTGCAGACAAGCAAAACACAACCCATTTTGGTTATCAAGAGGTGCCTACCGAGGATAAAGCCGGACTGGTTAACCAAGTGTTTTCGTCTGTCGCCAGCCGCTACGACATCATGAACGACCTAATGTCAGCGGGGGTTCATCGACTATGGAAGCGCTTTACCATTGAGCTCTCGGCGGTTCGCCCCGGCCACAGAGTTCTTGATTTAGCCGGTGGTACAGGCGATTTGGCAGCAAAGTTTAGTCGGCTAGTGGGTCGTGAGGGTGAAGTCATCTTATCCGATATCAACGCCTCAATGCTCAGTACAGGGCGCGACCGCCTGACTGATAACGGCTTATGTGGCAATGTTCACTGTGTTCAAGGCGACGCTCAATACTTGCCCTTTCCCGACGATTATTTCGACTGCATAACCATTGGCTTTGGCCTACGCAATGTGACAGATAAAGACCTCGCATTACGTTCTATGTTTAGAGTATTAAAACCCGGCGGGCGATTATTAGTATTGGAGTTTTCCAAACCTACTCATCCGTTACTCGGCCAAATCTACGATACTTACTCGTTTAATATACTCCCCAAAATCGGCAAAATATTTGCACAAGATGAGGACAGCTATCGCTATTTAGCCGAATCGATCCGCATGCACCCCGATCAGGAAACGTTAAAGGGCATGATGGAAGACGCGGGTTTCAACGAGTGCGAATACCACAATATGACGGGCGGTATTGTCGCCGTGCACAAAGGCATAAAAAGCGAATGAATGAGCATCATATTATACGAGTAGTCCCGCACTATGATGATTGACCCCACTCTGACATCGGCCAGTTATGCGGCGTTAGAAAATGCGATTAATCGTAGTCTAACGCTAGATCATAGCACTCGAAAAAAATTGGCAGATTATGCCGGCCGCGTATTGTGTATCAGCTGTCATCAACCTGATATCACAATGTATATTCGTATTGGCGAAAAGATCGAAATATTACAACACTACGAACATGCCGCTGACGCCAGCATCGAAGGTAAGCTAGCCGCTTGGCTAGAGCTGCTAGCAGCAGATGACACCGCCTCGGCGCTCATAAACGGTGAGCTCTCAATCAGCGGCGACAGTACCGTATTCGTCGAGCTAAAAGCTATAGCCGCAAATATTCAGCTCGACTGGGAAGGTCACCTATCTCGAATTATCGGCGACGTGCCCGCCCACTTTGCCGGCCGTGCCACTGACCTCGCTATTAGCTTTGGCAAACAGCTGGGTAAAACCCTGCACCGTAGCATCAACGATTTTCTCCACGAAGAAGCGAGGCTTTTACCTACTCGCATCGAAGTCGAAAATTTTTCCACTCGCTTAAGAGAAATAGAGATGCAGCTAGATCGCATGCAAGCGCGCCTCTCTCGCCACCAACAACAAAACGCAGACAAAGACAAAAATCCCCAATGAACCGTTTTTTACGCTTACTCGCTATTATCCGTACGGTGATTCGTTATCGGCTCGATAGCTTTATCCCGAGAGAAAATCTTAGATGGCCGTTAAAACTGGCGGTTGCATTGGCTGCTCTTTTTCCAGCCAACAGCGAACAGCGTGCAGTAAGGTTGCGCCATGCCTTACAGGATCTTGGCCCGGTCTTTATTAAATTTGGACAGCTACTATCAACTCGCCGTGATTTACTACCAACTGATTTAGCTGACGAATTGGCAAAGTTGCAAGACCAGGTGGCACCGTTCGACAGCGCCACGTCAGTGGCTATTATTGAAAATGCATTACATCAATCGGTAGAACAAGCATTCGCCCGCTTTGAGGTAACCCCGCTTGCCTCAGCCTCGGTTGCGCAAATCCATTCCGCCCGCTTGCACAGCGGCGAAGAAGTTGTGGTAAAAGTCATCCGGCCTGGCATCGAAAGAGTGATTCATCAGGATATCCAACTACTGTTTTTAATAGCGACATTAATCGAGAAGTACTCGTTAGACGGTCGGCGATTGCGCCCCGTCGAAGTAGTCAGTGACTACCGACACACCATCTTTGACGAACTCGACCTAAAGCGTGAGGCGGCTAATTGCTCTCAGCTCAAACGGAATTTTGAAGCCTCGGAAGAGCTTCAAAAAATGCTCATCATCCCCAAGATTTTCTGGGATTTTAGTTGCCAAAAAGTGTTGGTCATGGAGCGCATGTACGGTGTGCCCGTCTCTAATATTGACGAGCTAAACGAGAACAATGTTAATTTAAAAGTTTTGGCCGAACGCGGTGTCGAAATATTTTTTACCCAGGTGTTCGACCATAATTTTTTTCATGCCGACATGCACCCTGGCAACATTTTTGTCGATATCAGCAAGCCGGACTCGCCCCGCTACATTGGCATCGACTGCGCAATCATGGGCTCTCTCTCTGACTCCGATCGTTACTATTTAGCCCGCAATTTACTAGCTGTTTTCAACCGAGATTATCACTTAGTCGCGCAACTGCATATTGAATCCGGCTGGGTGCCTGCTGAGACGAATGCTCAAGCTTTTGAAAATCTTATTCGTAGTGCTTGTGAACCCATTTTTGAACGGCCAATAAGTGAAATTTCATTCGGGACTCTTCTGATTTACTTGTTCCAGGCTGCTCGCCGCTTTGGCATGGAAGTTCAACCCTCGCTGGTTCTGCTACAAAAAACACTGCTGAATATCGAAGGTCTGGGGCGGCAACTTTACCCCGATCTTGACCTGTGGCAAACCGCTCACCCGTTTTTAGAAAATTGGATGGCCAAACGCTACTCGCCACAGCGAATACTAAGCGAGTTAAAAGACCAAGCGCCGTCACTGCTGGAACTATTGCCCAGTCTACCTCATCTGGTGTTTGACAAACTGCGGCAGGATACCGGCCCCAGCTCTAAGCAACAGCAGCAACTCCGTCGGCACGAACAGCAGCAGATCGACAGGCTAGAACGGCTGGCACGGCAGCAACAATTATTCAATGTAACTCTCGGCACATTCGCGATACTATTTATCATCAGCACGCTGTTTTTCAACTAATCTGGCCAGCCCTTTGAAATGAACGATCAAGATTTGCTATTAAGCGCTATCAAATGGAACAGTGATGGTCTGGTTCCTGCCATAGCCCAAGATGCCGCCAGCAAGAAGGTGTTAATGCTGGCCTGGATGGATCGCGATGCCTTGGTTGCCACCATTGACAAAGGCGAAGCCGTATACTGGTCACGGTCCAAACAGCGCCTATGGCATAAAGGCGAAACTTCTGGGCACACGCAGAAAATTGTCGATATTCGGCTCGATTGCGACGCCGACACGATATTGCTGATGGTAGAACAGCGCGGTGGCATCGCTTGCCACACAGGCCGTCAAAGCTGCATGTATCAGCGGTATTCAGAGCACGAGGGCTGGATTGCCGTCGAAAAACCGATAAAGGATCCTAGCGAAATTTATTAACGGGGTTAACATCTCCATACCAGAGCACCGATAGTGACGTATTTCAACTAAACTTTATCTTATCCATTTGCCGCTATTATTCACTGAACAAGGCAATCTCTTTCCTTTCCTGAGAAGTGAGAAGTGAGAAGTGAGAAGTGAGAAGTGAGAAGTGAAATGAATCAAGAGTCAAAACCATGAGCAAAGTATTAGCAGAACTCACCGAGATACTAGAGCAACGCAAGAACTCGGCGTTAGCCGACAGCTCCTATGTTGCTCAGCTCCACGCAAAGGGTTTGAACAAGATTCTAGAAAAAGTGGGCGAAGAAGCCACTGAAACAATCTTAGCGGCTAAAGATTACGCGGCGTCTCAAGCGAAAGAAGAGAACAGTGACACAGACAGAGCAGCACTGATCAGCGAAACTGCCGATTTATGGTTTCATACGTTGGTCATGCTGTCGCATTTAGATGCCAATGCAAATGACGTACTAGAAGAACTAGCGCGACGCTTTGGCGTCTCAGGTATTGACGAAAAAGCATCGCGTAAATCGAAGTAAATCGAAGCACAACTACAACCAACATATCTACAACAGTTAACTACTCGTTATCGGAGATACAGTCATGGGTTTTGGTGGAATTAGTATTTGGCAACTCCTTATTATTTTAGCTATCGTCATTATGATTTTTGGCACTAAGCGATTAAAAAATATTGGCAGCGATCTAGGTGGGGCGCTCAAAGGATTCAAACAATCTTTAAACGAAGAAGAGCCTGAAAAAGAGACGGATGAAACCACAAGCATTCAAGCTCAAACATCGGCAACGGACACTGACACTGACAGCACCAAAAATGCTGAAACCGTTGAAAGCAAAAAGGATTAACTTGCCATTGTTCATGGGCTTTTATAACGCCACCGCCGTTTTAATGTAGGCACGGATATATCATGGATATAGGTATTCAAGAAATTCTACTGATCAGCGTGCTGTCGCTGCTAATACTCGGCCCCGAGCGTCTGCCTGCGGCAATAAAAACAGTGGCGTTGTGGATAGGGAGAATCAAACGCAGCTTCAATGACATCAAGACCGACATCGAGCGCGAAATAAATGCTGACGAAATTCGGCAGCAAATCCACAACGAAAATATCATGCATCAACTGGGCGAATCTGCAGATCAACTTAAGCAGACCGCAGAGACAATCAACCAAACGGTGGAACAAATTAACCAGTCATCAGATGAGCTAAGCCATCGCGCCAATCAAATCATAGATAAACCGTCGGACAAGTCCTGAGTTCTTGACATGCCAAACAACTCTCAAACCGAGCCACCGGCTAATAACAATGAAAAAGAACAGCCTCTGGTTGAACATTTACTCGAACTAAGAACACGACTTCTGCATAGCATCACATCAATACTGATCGTTTTTTTATGTTTAATCTTTTTTTCTAACGATATCTATTCGTTTTTTTCGGCGCCCATTCAAGCCTTGTTGCCTGAAGGCTCTACGATGATTGCAACCGAAGTAACGGCGCCATTTTTCGCACCCTTTAAGCTAACATTGGTGCTATCGTTTTTTATTGCCATTCCCTATGTGCTGTATCAGTTATGGTCCTTTATTGCACCAGGGCTCTATAGAAAAGAGAAAAAATTGGCGGTCCCATTATTTGTTAGTAGTATATTACTTTTTTATCTAGGCATTGCCTTTGCCTATTATGTTGTGTTTCCGATAGTTTTTGGATTTTTTACCAGCGTTGCACCCGAGGGAATTGCAATAACCCCTGACATTTCAAGTTACCTTAGCTTTATCTTAAAATTATTTTTCGCCTTTGGTATTACCTTTGAAATTCCAGTCGCCACCTTAATCCTTATTAAGGCTGGCGTCACCACTCGACAATCGCTGGCGGAAAAACGGCCCTATATCATAGTGATTTGCTTTATTTTCGGAATGCTATTAACACCACCGGATATTATTTCTCAATCCTTACTGGCGATTCCCGCATGGTTGTTATTTGAATTGGGGCTGCTCATGAGTCGTCTGGTCGAAAACAAAGAAGATAAAACTAGCGGCGAGGCCTCGGGCCCTGCCGCTTAATAAGCGGTTCATGCAGAAAAATCTATTAGCGCTTCTCGCTCTCTCGACGCGAACTTTTTACGAATATCCTGGCAATCTGCCGATGTCATTAAATTAAAAGTGCCATCACTCTGGCGCAACCAAACGGTATCATCACACTCCCAACCTTGCGCCCTAAGCTCGCGCTTAATTATTTTATTCGATGCTGTGGTAGGCATGTTCTGAGTAACGCGAATGTATTTAGGTAA
Organism: Gammaproteobacteria bacterium; assembly: GCA_024280785.1. Taxonomy (GTDB): domain Bacteria; phylum Pseudomonadota; class Gammaproteobacteria; order Pseudomonadales; family UBA7434; genus UBA7434. The sequence continues at coordinate 26,511 of JAJRPK010000036.1, read as the reverse complement.
CCACTTGCTGCCCATGTCGCTCTGATTTGATAAAAAATCTGCCACCTCTAACGCCTCAAAATGGCTATCAGGATGTAGAAGCAATGTCGCCATCACATCATCCCCACCATCAGAATTTGGCACCGCGTAGACCGCCGCAATGCCAATTTCACTATGTCGGGTCAAAATATTTTCTAGCGGCGCAGCAGCAAAATTTTCTCCATCAACTCTCAACCAATCGTAGTTTCTACCACCAAAATATAGAAACCCCTTTTTATCGCGATAACCAAGGTCGCCGCTCCAAAAAATGTCTCCTTCAGTCCGTTCGGTGTTTGCATCCTCGTTTCTCCAATAACCTTCGAAACTAGAAGCCGTCTCTACGTTGGCGATTTCTCCCACGGCCTCGTCAGCGTTAATTAATTTTCCGCTGCTGTCAAACTGGGCCAGTGGACATTCCTCTCCCGTCTCGGGCTTAAGAACAACTGTACCCGGCTGCCCCATCCCCAACGCAGCCGCTGGTGTATCGGCTGTTCGCACAATATTAATCCCACCCTCGGTCGAGCCATAATTATCACTCACATGACAGCCAAAACGTTTTTCAAACAGTGCAATATCGTGAACCACTGCCTCGTTGCCAAACGCCAAGACTAAAGAATTATCTTGATCATCATCCTGCTCTGGAGTTGCCAAAATATAGGTGAGCGGTTTTCCCACATAATTCATGAAAGTGCAATTGAACCGGCGAATGTCGGGCAGAAAACCCGAAGCGGAAAATTTCCGTCTCAGAGCTACGGCTGCACCCACAGCCACCATCGGCGCCCAATTGGCCATTAAGGAATTCGAGTGAAAGAGTGGCATCGCCAAATAGCTAACCGACGTCTTATCAAGCCCGCTCATGGCAGGAAACACTTCGGCAATTCCTGCTAAGCGAGCTTGGGTGCAAATTGCCGCTTTAGGATTGCCCGTTGTCCCCGAGGTAAATACGAGCAAATACACATCAGCCGCATTTATCGGAACATCGGGTATCGGTTTGGATTTTTGCGATGCCAGTAACTCGCCCCACCGCGGGGTATCGATGTTATAACAACGAGCATCAGGAATCTGAAGATCCAACGAGTCCAGATCTTGCAAATGATTATTTTCCGTCACTAAAAACTGACAATCACTATGGCGGATATCTCGCTCTAGCTCGGCACCACGGCGAGTCGGATTTAACCCGACAACAGCTGCGCCCACGAGAGAGGCTGCGCCTAACACAACTAAATATTCGGGGACATTGTCTAACAATACAGCGACATGAAACGGGCCTGGCTGTTTATGCTCTAATAATAAGTTGGCAAAATTAATGCAGGCCGAAACGTAGTCACGATAGGACCAGCGCTGATCTTCAAATAATATAGCTGTCTGATCATTGTCCTTTTGAGCAATAATTAGTTTGGCAATTGTTAGAGCGGAGGGGCTAGATGCGGTCATATGTTTTTCTCTGATTATTTATAACATGGGTATGCACAGCACTGGATAAAGATTATTTATAGAGACGACGATTGAACTCGTCACTTTCGCTTTAGTATACTCCCCACAGCTTGTTGCTGCATTAAACCACCCTCATACAATCTGCTATCGACAGCTTTGACAGTTGCCTTCGCTGTCAATTATCGCTATGGTGCGCGCCTGTTTTGTTCCCCCTGTTAATGAGTGCTCACCTTATTATGTCCACCAAACTACCCACACTCCCTCTCGACATCGATAGTGTCAAAGGTTTCCTCGCTCCCGAAGAAGGGGCCGCTTTATTTGAAGCCGCTACGTCGGCAAGCAATATAGGTCCCTGCCTCGAAGTAGGAAGCTACTGCGGAAAGTCCACCGTCTATTTAGGCACCGCCTGCAAGCAAACCGGCAATATCGTCTACGCGATTGATCATCATCGCGGTTCCGAAGAGCATCAATTAGGCGAGGAATATCACGATAGCGACCTATACGATAGCGACGTAGAAATGGTCGACACTTTTAAAGAGTTCCGTAAAGTCATGCGTCGTGCCAAACTAAAGGATACAGTCATTCCCATTGTGGCTTCTTCCACCACGGCATCTCAACGCTGGTCTACACCGTTAGGTTTGGTTTTTATTGACGGCGGGCACAGCATGGAGGCCGCCATGGCCGACTACCGCGCTTGGGCCGCACACGTGGCCATAGGGGGCATTCTCGCCATTCACGACATCTTTCCTAACCCCGATGAAGGCGGCCAAGCGCCTTATACGATTTGGAAACTTGCAAAATCTTCAGGTTTGTTTGAGGAGCTGCCTACCGTTAATACGCTAGGCAGATTTATAAGAATTTAACGCAAATCTAACGCGGCGACACTCGCTCTATCGACTCTTCAACTCGACTATCTAACAATTCAACACAGGTAAATAATCGAGAAGCCGCTGTATGCTCAGTTAATGCATCTGCCGCTAACAAGATCGCCCCTGCTGTCCAAGTCGGCTTTTCATCTGGCCAGAGCAAATCTTGAGCAAATTGATAACCAGTCCAATACGATCCGTCTTTTAACTGCCACTGATGCAACCAACTATAAACTTCTACCGCTCGCGCATGATCGCCCGCCGCCAACAATGCCATTGTCAGTTCACAGGACTCGGCAATTGTTACCCACGGCTCATCAGATACACAACGGCAACCCATGTCTTTTTCTACAAATTCGCTCCATCGAGACTGTAAATAAGCCGAGGCTTGCGGCTTTGGTATTACGCCAGTCAAAACAGGATAAAACCAGTCCATTGAATATCGCGACTTACTCTCCCAAGTCCGGTCGAAACGATGGGGTTTAGTTCGTAAAGCCACACCCAGTTTTTCGCGCGCCATCAACCACTCGGGCCGTAAATAATTTAAGGTAATAGAAATATTATGCGCGCACTCTAAGCTTTTATAAATGGAGCAGCAACCTGTGATTAGAGCGTCATTTTTTGGCTGCCCTTGCTCATCTACCGCCCAGTTAATATCCCCCTCATCTTGCTGCTGAGCAACGACAAACTTAATCGCTTTTTCGGCCGTGGGCCACATATTCTCAAGAAAGCGCCGGTTTTGACTTATCAAATAATGATGCCATACGCCTGTTGCGATGTACGCAATAAAGTTGGTTTCGCGTCGTTCAAAGTTTTCTATCTTGTCGTCTTTATAGGCCGCCCACCAACTTCCGTCGTCCAACTGTCGATCTGACAACCACTGGTACGCGCGCTCAGCATTGCCATAGTCACCACAAATACTTAGCCCCATCGCTGCTTCAACGTGGTCCCAAGGGTCACAATAACCCCCTTCAAACCAGGGTATTGCTCCACTGCCTTGTTGCGCCGAACGAATATACTCTGCCGTCGGAGCAAAAAAAGATTCTGGAAACAATCCCTTTGATAAATACAAACCACTCATAAATTTATTCCACTAAGCCTTCGGTAGCGGGCTGCTGCTTTTGAAAGTACATCACAACACTCTTACCCATAACCGGATTTAATATTTTCTCTAACCCGCGAGTTATCCAAGGATGCTCCATAAGATCCCAAACCAATAACTTATGGTACCAAGCAATCAATTTAGACTGTTCCTGTTTTTCCCAAAACAAGCATTTCAACCACCAAAATGGCGCATGCAATGCGTGCGCCCAATGACGACGGTAATGCTTAAATCCTCGTGCTTCGATTTCACCACGCAATTGTGCCGCATTAAAGATGCGCAAATGGCCACCTTCAACCTGATGGTAAGCGCTGCTAAATGCCCAGCAAATTTTCTCGGGCCATGCACGCGGCACACTGGCGACAAAAGTTCCACCGGGAACCAGTACGCGCTCTATTTCAATTAGCGCCGAGCTATAATCCGGGATATGCTCTAACACTTCTGAACAAATCACCACCTCAAATGTATTATCGGCAAACGGCAAACTCAAAGCGTTAGCGACTGACAAACCAAAACTTTTTTTGTCGTTATCAGGTTCAGAAAAATCAGCAAATTTTTCGGCGGTGATTTTTAAGTCTTCAAATCCTAAATCAACACCTACGGCCTGAACATCGCCTTCTAGATATGCCGAAATAACATGCCGACCTTCGCCACAGCCCAAATCAAGGACTTTATCTCCCGCTTGCAATGCTATATGTTTAAACTCAACTGTTTGCACTTGCGACCCCCAGTTGAAAATTTTCGACAGGAAAATTTTGATCTTCAAGCCCAGTCGATTCGTCATCAATAATATTGCAGTAAAACTGAGATAGTTGCTCAGCCGCTATACGCCAGGAAAATTTATCTTCGATTCTCTGTCGGCCCAACTCACTATAACGTTGACGCGCAAGCTCATCATTCAGCAAAGATTCAATCGCGCCGGCCAACGCATCGGCGTTTTTTATACCGACGATAATACCGGCATCACCCACGACTTCTGGCAATGCTCCGCCGTTAGTCGAAACCACGGGAACGCCGCAGGCCATAGCTTCGCCAGCGGGCAAACCAAACCCTTCGTAGACTGACGGAACAACCGCAACGCTCGATTCTGCGTAACATTTGACGAGTTCTTCAGTGCTAATCCCATGAACAAAATGAATAAAGTTCGACAACTTAAGACGCTTAATAAGTTGTTCCGTTTCTCCATCCGGCTTAGGCTTGCTCACTAACAGCAACCTGAGTTGCGGGTAAGTAACCACTAATTTTGATACCGCGATTAATAAATACTTCAACCCTTTCAATGGTTGATCTGCCGACGCTGTTGCCATGATTTGCCATGGCTTGCGAGCGACATGGGGCATCGAACGGAATTCATCAGTATCGATGCCGTTGTAGACGAGCTGAATATTTTTTTCGTCGAGAGCAAATGCTTTCGCAATGTCAATACGCGACCGCTGAGAAACTGTTACTACGTGATCGAGTTTAGATGCGACAGTTTTTTGCATTTTTAAAAACGAATGCCAGCGCCTAATGAGTATCCTCTCCCACCATTTATCGCAAGCATTGAGCGCAATTTGTAAATCACTGGTAATAGGGTGATGAATCGTCGTCAGCAGCTTAAACCCTTTGTCTTGCAACTTGAGCATTCCCCAACCTAAACACTGGTTGTCGTGAATAATGTCGTAATGAGAGCCGTGCTGACAAAGATAATTGTAGACACGTCGACTAAAACAATAAGGCTCGGCAAAACCACCGGTCAACTTACTCAGCCATTCGATTATGTTAGTCAAAGAATTTAAGTGCTGTAACCGTAGCGAACCGAGGCCATTATTAAATAAGTCCAGCCCCGGCATTTTAATCAGCTTTACCCGAAGGTCGAGGTGGGGATACGGCTGACCAGAAATCACTTCAACGTCATGACCTGCTTCAACTAAAGCCTTACTCAAATACTTTATGTAAATTCCCTGCCCGCCACCAAATGGAGCACTACGATATCCGGTAATACAAATTTTTAGCGGCCTGGCAGCACAAGACCCTGAGGCCAATTGTTGCGACTCTACCGACGACAAATTGATTGAAGAACCTTGTAACTTAAGTTGGATACTATCATCGGCAACTTGCGTGCGATTAAGATCTTGGCCACGGTTTGCATCGATAGCAGCTTTAACATAGTGGCCTAAATCCCCCGAAGAAGGGGGCAGGATTGCCGAAGGCCTTTCATTCGCGACCTCAGTAGATCGAGCTGCCCTATCTGAACCCGAATTTTTTTTGTCTAACTGACTCATTGACGTTTTAACAACCATTGATGCGCCGGCAAGCCTTCCTAGCTCTCGGACTTGACCATAAATGAGCCAAATAGCGAGGGCACGAACAACGGCAATCGGACGATGAAAATGAACCGCGCATTCTCTTACAAAGCACCCTAAACGTCTAGAGCAGGTGACTGTTTTTTAATCAAATATTGTCGGATAATCGGTAACAGCTACGTTAAAAAAAGTTTAGTGTCAATTTTCGGAAACGTATGCATGACTAAAGCTAAGATTGGAGGGCTTGGTCATCCAGTTTACTGATAGAAGCTTGAGTTGTTTTTTGTACTATTCTTGTCGCAGCGATCGTTTTTGCTCAAATATTGAGCGCTAATCAATAAATAGCTGTTCAACCGGAATTGAAGCCAAATTTACACCCTTTAAGTCTTTTGTAGATAGTAATGGCTTACCGACTATGGGCCAATCGATGGCAATTGAAGGGTCATCCCAGCGCAAGCAATACTCATCGCCCGGACTATAGAAATTATCGCACTTGTAATAGAAATTAACTTCATCACTTAAGACGAGAAAGCCGTGCGCGAAGCCACGAGGAATAAAAAGCTGGTGGCCATTTTCCGCCGATAACTCTTCCCCCACCCAGCGCCCAAAAAATGACGACGACCGGCGCAAATCCACAGCCACATCGAAAACGCTGCCCGACAGTACATTCACCAATTTTGCCTGCGAGTTTTTCAACTGGTAGTGCAAACCACGTAACACCATCAAACTCGATTTTGAGTGATTGTCCTGCACAAACTCTGCATCAATACCGGCACTAGCATAGTCATCACGGTGATATGTTTGTTCAAAGTATCCTCGACCATCACCAAACCGTTGCGGAGTTATGAGCTTTACATCGGGTATTGCCAGGCTGCGAACTTCCACTCGGGTCTCCGTTTACTATTTATCGTTTACTGACGCGCGACTAAACTGACCATTACTGCCCCGCTCGCTAGCCAATATAAACTGAAAATTTGACATCACCATTTATTGTCGACCAAGTTCATTAAATACTGGCCATAAGCATTTTTATTCATAGCTTTGCCTAGAAGTAGCAACTGCTGACTATCAATATAGCCCATACGCCAGGCAATTTCTTCGATACAAGAAATTTTTAAACCCGTTCTTTTTTGGATCGTTTCAACAAAAGCTGACGCATCGTAAAGAGACTCATGGGTGCCGGTATCCAGCCAAGCGAAGCCCCTGTCAAGCACCTCAACTTTTAAGTCGTTCAATGCCAGATATGCGCGATTTACATCCGTTATTTCTAACTCCCCGCGAGCTGACGGCGTAACTTTCTTAGCAATTTTTACAACACGATTATCGTAAAAATAAAGGCCTGGGATCGCATAACGGGAGCGGGGCTGAGAAGGTTTTTCTTCTATAGACAGAGCATTGCCAGCATCATCGAACTCAACCACTCCATACCGTTCAGGATCTGTCACTGGGTAAGCAAAGACCGTTGCACCACTTTCGTTTTCCGCTGCACGGCGTAGTATTTCTGAAAAGTGCATGCCATAAAAAATATTATCGCCTAACACGAGACAAACTGAATCTTCGCCAATAAACTCTTCACCAATAATGAATGCCTGAGCCAACCCGTCGGGAGAGGGCTGTACAGCATAAGAAATATCTATACCCAAATCCGAGCCATTCGTTAATAGGTTCTCGAAATCGGGTAAATCTCGCGATGTGCTAATTATCAAGATGTCGTTAATTCCTGCCAGCATTAGTACTGATAAGGGATAATAAATCATCGGCTTATCATAAACTGGCAATATCTGTTTACTAACAGTTTTAGTCAATGGGTACAAGCGAGTCCCGCTTCCACCAGCTAATATTATTCCTTTCATATTTACCCAAAATTTTAATTAGAATAGTCTTTTATCTATAGAACGATTTATTTCAAACCAGGAGTATTCATTTTAAGTTCTGCAGCCCAACTACTGTTCTAGATTTTACTGGTCGCACTAACGCCCAAGCGCTGCCCCGAGTACTTTGCTTTACGAATGGGTTCCCACCACCATACATTATCAAGATACCAGAGCACCGTTTTACGGATACCCGAATCAAAACCATCCCTTGGCTGCCAACCCAATTGGTCTTTTATCTTACTGGCATCAATGGCGTAACGCCTATCGTGACCCAGACGGTCTTCGACAAACTCGATAAGGTCCGAATAGGGTGCTGCTGACGTTCGAGGCCGAACTTCATCTAAAGTCGCGCAGATTGCTTCAACAACTTGCAGATTGGTTCGCTCATTGTTGCCACCAATATTATAGGTCTCACCGCACCGTCCACGGCTGACGGCTAAGACCAAAGCTTCTACATGATCATCAACGTAGAGCCAATCGCGAATATTGTCGCCCTTACCGTATATAGGCAAAGGTTTTTCATCTAAAGCGTTCAGTATCACCAGTGGGATTAGCTTCTCGGGAAAATGGTAAGGCCCGTAATTATTAGAGCAGTTGGTAACAATAACGGGGAAACCGTAGGTATGAAACCACGCTTTCACTAGATGATCGCTTGCCGCTTTGGACGCAGAATAGGGAGACCGTGGATCATAGGCCATCGTCTCCGAAAACAGCCCGGTGTCGCCCAAGCTACCGTATACTTCATCCGTCGATATATGATGAAAACGAAAAGCAGCTTGCTCTGAGGCCGCCAACCCCTGCCAATATTTAAGAGCCACTTGTAACAGAGTAAACGTCCCATTAATATTTGTTTCGATAAATTCAGCGGGCGCATCAATCGATCGATCAACATGCGATTCCGCCGCCAAATTCATAATAACATCTGGCTTAAAGCCTCCAATGGCCGACGTCATTACTTTTTCATCGCCTATATCCGCCCTCATAAATTGATAGCGATCGTTACTCTCTACGCTCTTCAAAGAACTTAGGTTACCGGCATAATTTAATTTATCGATATTTAAAACATTGGCTCCAGTAGCGGCAATCAAATGTCGAATAAGCGCCGACCCTATGAATCCGGCTCCACCGGTAACCAGTATTCGTTTCATCGGTCCAACCCTGTAAACCCTGAACTAATAAGCGCAACGCTGTTCACCGCGAATGCACGGACTCGCTCTTTCTCTGCTTGATCCACCTTAGTACATGCCGCTGCGTTTATCACTACGTCCGGCGCTAACTGGTTCAACATGCGAGTGCATGCTTCCGACTCGCAGATATCAACAGCGAAATCTGAAGCGCGCAATAACTCATAACCGTTAGGGTAGTTTGAAAATATGTCAAATCTGAGCTGGCCGAGGTCGCCGAGGTCGCCCAACACTAAAACTCTTAACCGTATGTCTTCAACATTCATTCACTAAAATCTCGCTGAACCATACGATGGTAAAATCCGGACTGTTCCATTAAGTCGGCATGGGTTCCCTGCTCGATAATTCTGCCTTCATCTAATACCAAAATAGAATCTGCATGCTCTATCGTTGAAAGACGATGCGCAATAACAAAGGTTGTTCTGTTAGCCATTAATTTTTCTAATGCATTTTGTACTTTTACTTCAGATTCATTGTCTAGCGCCGAAGTTGCTTCATCCAGGATTAATATGGCTGACCCTCGAAGAACTGCCCGCGCAATAGCTATGCGTTGCCTTTGCCCGCCAGACAACAATACGCCATTTTCACCGACAAGCGTCTCATAACCTTCGGGCAACTCTTTAATAAAGTCATGTGCATTGGCCGCCTTCGCAGCTTTTTCAACGTCGGCTATTGATACGTCTTCGACACCGTAAGCAATATTGTTAGCTATAGAATCATTAAACAGTGTTACTTGCTGCGAAACTGTTGCTATATTTTTTCTTAAAAAGGCCAACTTATATTCGCTTATGGGCCGAGAATCTAGCAAAATTTCACCCCCCGTAGCCAAATAAAATCTAGGAATTAAATTTACCAATGTTGACTTGCCTCCGCCGGATCGACCGACCAGTGCCACTGTTTTACCGGCAGGAACATCAAAATTAATACCTTGAAGCACATTTTTTTCAATCCCTTCGTAGCTAAAATCTACATTTTCAAACCTTAGGTTTCCCTTTATATTTACCGCATCAAGCTGTCCAGTATCCAGTTCTTTTTCATAATCTATATGGCGGAAGACTTCTTCCGCCGCGACAACTCCCTGTAAAAGTCGAGGATAAACCCCACTCAGGCTTCTAATCGGTTTGGGTAGCAAGCCGGCAGCAACGACATAAGCTATTAGCTCCGCAGCTTCCATAGTATCGCGCGAAAGCAGTACAACGTACATCACAACAGCCAACGCCATGACAATCATCATCTGCATCATGGGAGCATATATTGAACTCACTTTAGCCAAACGAAGTCCAAACTTTTTTGTTGTCGCACTGATTGATTGAAACCGCCTTTTGGCGTCAGCCTCTCCCACAGCCGATTTAACTAATCGAATGCCCCCAAACACCTCGGCAGAGACGTGGTTTAATTCGCCGATTGACGCTTGGATTCCACGACCAAAGTGTTTGATTTTTTTTCCGATCCAGTTAATCGCCAAACCCAAAGGCGGACCTAGCAGCAGAAATACGAGGGTCAATTGGAAGTTTTGTACTAACAGATAAGCGAACAGCGCGATCACTGTAAGTCCTTCACGAACGAGCGTCGTCATTGCTTGCGTACCAGAGCTAGCCACCACATTGGTATTATAGGTAAACAGCGAAACTAACCGACCACTCTTATTCTTGTCAAAATAAGGAATGGGCAAAGCAACTATGTGCCCAAACAAATCACAGCGAAGATTATGAACAAAATTTGCACTTGTTTTGGCCATGTAGTAACTGCCCAGATAGCTACCAATACCCCGAAGCAGCGCAATCGCCACACAAGCGCTAGGAACAAAGTACAGCCCACGTACTTGCTCCCCGTCAAGCGCCCTGATAAAAGCTTCCATCAGCATGGCGAATCCAGGCTGGGTAATGGCATACAAACCAAAACCAAAAAAAGCTATAAGGAGGTAGGAAAGATACGGCCACAAATAGGTCGCAATCCGTCGGTATGTCTGGACGACGTCAAGGTCTTCCGACTGTTCTGCTGAATCTGAATTTTGCAACAAATAACCCAACTGTTTGAAAATATATTGTGGCCAACTCTAAGGAGTGCTTTATACACTTTTTGACCGCTAAATAAACGCCGCAGCGAGAGAGCCTGCAAGCAAAAAAATAATAAAATACCTTAACAATACTCTATTAGCTACGCGCCGCTTGCATTCGTCCAGCCCTCTACAATATCGATCGGCGGGATGAAAAAATTGAAACGTCGCGCCTCCCGACTTAAAAAACGGCCGGTACTGATCCAAATCCTTACTGTCTAGTCTATCATCAATCCAGCTATTCAAATATTGCAATTCTTTCGACGGCCCTGTATTACTGGTCGCCTCATGAGCCAGCATGGCTCGAAGCCGCTTTTGGGTCCCACGCATCCCGGTTACTAGCTTACGCAACTTCAACCTTAAACTCAGTGTGCCCAACCATCGTTTCCAGTCCATTTCAAACCATTTTTTTTGACCCATTCCCGACACGCCAATGACGTTGTTACTATGCTGCCGATAGGCAACTAACTTCTTTTTGCTAAAAGCCAGGCTGTTTTGATGGGCAGCGTGATAAGCTAACCACCAATCATGGGGTACGCTATCAGGAAAGGGGCAGGCTATATTCACCAGCTCTTTCGTCACCATTAAAGTACAACCCGTCACACAGTTCGATAAATAGAAGGCCCGAAAGTCGATACCTTTAGCTAACCGATTCTCCAACCCAAGAGAGGCCCACAACCCCACGTCTATTTCATCTCCATGATCATCAATGAGAGTAGCGTCGCTAAAAACTGCCGACAGCTTATTTTGCTGCATCAAATCAACTTGGGTGGAAATTTTGTTCGGCAGCCAAATATCGTCCTGATCACATAGTGCAATATAATCCCCGCTACACATTTGCATAGCTTGCTGAAAGTTTTTCACATAACCCAAGTTAGACGTGTTGCAATGGACGGTTATCAATTTGGATGAAAAGGACTGCAATATAGCTTTAGTTTGATCAGTCGAAGCATCATCGCAGATCACTATTTCAGCGACAGGATAATCTTGCTTAAGTATCGAATACAGCTGCTCTTCTAAATAGCTTTCGCCATTATAGGTTGTCATCGCGATGGAAACTGAGGGTTCAGAGGAGACATCGTGAAGAGGCTTCAGCAGAGGAAAATCACTCACCTATACGCCCTCCAAATAAGATAAAATCATTCATCAGGCTGAAAAACACATATACCTCTACGATTTAGGCAGAAAGCATGCAAAATTTTATAGATTGGATGGCTGACAACCCTAGCGACCTACCATGGCTCTTGATAGGTAAAGGCCCATCGTTCAACAAAATAGCCGACTACGATACCACTAAATATCGAAAATTAGTGCTTAACCACGCTATTACTCTGCAAAAAGCTGAAATATGTCACGTAATTGATATCGACATAATTGAGCCATTAGCTGAGGTAATTAAAAAAAACGCCCGTTTTTTATTAATGCCCTTCTATCCCCATGTAGACAACTCTGCCGGGGAATTATCTTTGTCGGACTGGGAAAGCAAGATTCCATTGTTACGCGAAATGAACGCGGAAAAAAGACTCATCTGGTATAACTCTTCAACATCGCTTATCCACAAAAAAAACTATCCGATCATACCTGTAAAATTTTTTAGCGCCGATGCCGTGGTGGCTCTATTAGTATCATCCGGCGAAAAAACATTGCGATCTATTGGTATTGATGGAGGCCAATACTATAGTAATGCCTTTGACTCACTTAAAGAGAAAACCCTTCTAGCCAATGATAGGCAATCATTCAACTCACAGTTTATTGCCATTGCCAACTCCTTAGATAAATTCGGTGCGACGCTAACCCCACTGGGAGAAGAAAGTATAAAAGTGTTCGTAGGAACAACCAATGATCAATGGCTTGCTACAAAGGTACTTGAATACTCGATAAAATTGCACACTAGTGCTAACGTTGAAGTACTCCCCTTGTGCGAAGCTAATATTCATATACCTACACCCAAAAGCAAAAAAAACCAACCGAGAACTCCGTTCTCATTTCAACGTTTTTTGATTCCGCAGCTGTGCTCTCATAAAGGTCGAGCCATATACCTAGACTCAGACATGCAAGTTTTTACCGACATTCGCGGCCTGGCTTACAGAGATATGAAAGGCCAGCAGGTGCTTAGCGCCTGGGAAGAAACATCCAGCGGCAGGATTCCACAATACAGCGTTATGCTAATGGACTGTTCTGCATTAAATTGGGATATAGTAAATATAGTATCCGCGTTAGATAGCAACGAATTAAACTACGAAGATCTCGTATACCAAATGAAAATAGCCGAGCGAAAAGATGGCCTAATTGAGCATGAATGGAACTCGCTCGAACATTTTGATGCCGAGAAAACTAAACTCCTTCACTACACCGATATGGTACTTCAACCTTGGCTATCAAAACGAAACCCCTTAGCCGTAATATGGGTTGCAGAGCTTGCCAGTGCCATTCAGCATCAATTTATTTCTCGCTCTCAAGTCAAAAATGAAGTTTTTCTTGGTAATGTGAGGCCTACATTAATATTTCAACTAAATACAGCACTCTATGATCCAAGCGATATACCAAAATACGTCAGTTGGGCAGATCGCCTGTTTAACCCACCTTACAGACAAACAAAATGGCATAGAAAGAATACGTTAATAAAAAAAATACGCGGTTATGTGGCTTTACTTTTTATAAAGCTCGCAACAAAAATTTACCGCATAAAAAATAGCTAAGCAAATGAAATAACGGTGGGCCCTCAATATTTTTCTCTCTCTACGCGGTGAAAAATTATATTGCCGCTGACAGAAAATTATTTGAGTTCGAAACAAGGAAAATAGACCATGCCTAGAAAATCTCTATTGAAATCTATAAAAAAATATATTTCTGGTGCGGACACACCTAAATTAGCTGGCCTTAACGCCATTCCCGGCATGATCGAACCTATCGAACAAAAACTTTTATTTGAACTGGCAAAATCAATTACTTTAAAAAAAGATGAAAAAATAGTGGAGTTTGGTTCGTTTTTCGGAAAAAGCAGCCGATGCATTATTGACGGTATTATCCAAAGCAACAGCGAACTTAACGGACGGTCTGTCTCTGCTCTTGCCGTGTTCGACAGTTTTTCCTGCGCCGTCGATGGGCCCTTTGCCCCTCACGCTAAGGAATTCGCTGACAAAGGAGGAGTAACACATTTACTGTCTGAATCTGACGGAATTCTTAGCTTTGTCGAAATTTTTAAACACTATTCAAAAGATGTAGACAAAAACACGCTAAGCATTAATCAATGCGAACTTATGGATATGATTCACGATCATTCAACGATAAGACTTATCCACTTTGATCTACCCAAATGGTATGAAGAATACCGAACATTGTTGAACCGGTTCGCACCCAAATTAGCCAACGGCTCGTATATTGTGTACCAGGATTTTTTCTACCACTGGTCAGCCACATTAATTGCCGCTGTTTATATCTGGATAGAATCAGGGCTTATTACTCCAATAAGCACAGCAGCGAGCACTCTAGCCGTGAAAACAAATAGAGCGATCACAGATGCTGACATTGCTGAATTAGACTTAGTAATGACCCAAAGAAATGAAGAAGACATAATAGACAGTGCCATACATTACTTTGAACAGTTCGAAGTAGACCGCAAGGAAATATTTGTTGGCAGATTACACTTAGCAAATATGCAGCATTGCTTCGAAAAACGCAATTATAAAAAATCTGCCGAAATAATGGCTGGCCTCATTAGCTCTAATGCTTTGTCTAGCAGTATTCTTGCTAATGACTTCAAAGAGTTAATATATTACGGATTTTCGATGAGAACGTTATATCAGCTAGACCATTAGGTCAATATTAAATTGAGGCTTTGGCAGCAAGATGCATTGCGAGATAAATACGCCGTGCGTTCGTACTCAGTTACTGAATCTGATATATTTACGCTGAAAATACTGTTATTTCCCACCGCCTAAAGGCCATTCAACGATGCTCAGAATAAATGCAAGATGATTTTTCACAATGCTACGTTTCTCGCGGGGTAGATTTTTTTAAAGAAAATATCCTAAAGAGCTGGTCGTGTGCCGATTACCACGACCCAAATGCCCCGGCAATTTTTATTGGGGTATACCACCCCGAAGATATAGAAAGATTCATTAACCATAAATCCTATAAAATACTTTTTCTCGGCGGATCGGATTTTGAAAACGTTAAGAAGATACCCAGTTTTAACAATACCTTCTGCCCTGTTTTTTCTCAGTCGCTAAATCACCAGCTTTCTAGCCGAGGAGTGATATGTAAGCCCTGGCCAGTATCTGTTAAAGATTTCAACCATATACCGACCAACACCCCTTTAGGTGACAAAATTTACGTATACAGCGGCAACTATCAAAGAGATTATTTAAACGATAATAGCGGCCTTAACAAAGGCCTTTTCAAAGAATGTATCGTCCCTTTGATCGAGCATTTAGGGGAAGACAGGTTTATTTTTGCTAGCCATCTTTCGATGCAAGACCTGATTGAAAAAGTTTATACGAATGCCTTTATCTTTATAAAGCCTAACGAATTAGGTGGCAATAGCACGATGTGGGAACTAGCCCATATGGGAAGAAAAACCATTGCTTGCAACATGTACGGTGCCCCCAATCTTTACAACGCAGAGTTAAAATACGCCAAGCCTAGTTTTAAAAGCATGCTTGGCTTTAAAAAGAAAAATTACTCTAAATACCCCACACACAACGTAACAGGTTACGCGAACATAGACACAGTGCTTGGTTATATCGAAAAAGAACAAGGGAAGATTGGCACAATTAATCACGACGTTATTAATGCCACGCAATCACTTTTTACAGAAATGCCCTGGAAAAAACTAAACTTCTGGCTGTAGCAGCCCGCCTATGTAAGGTGTTTTTTTGCCGGCACCCCCATGTACATTGCCGAGCCATCCGAATTTTTATTTATATAACTGGCCGCAGCTAGAAAAGTGTTGCTGCCAATCTTCAGCATTTCTCTAACGACTGAATTAAAACCAATAAAACAGGTGTCGCCCACCTCGCTTTCACCGCCAATAATAGAGTTAACCGCAAAAAAACAATGGCTCCCTATTTTTACATCATGGCAAATCGTTGTGTTACTCCAAAATATATTATTATCTTTAATCTCGGCAAACGGCTCTATAACGACCTGAGGGAAAAATACGTTATTCTTCCCAATTTTTGCGTTGCTGGCGATTACCGCAGACGAGCTTATGTAACTCGCCAAAAAATAGCCTCCTGAAATTGCCCTTTGAAACATCGACGAGCGCAAACCCATATTTTTATAGCCAATCGCGACAAACATATCGTAATCTTGAGGAGGGCATGACTCAACAATTTCTTCAAACCGAAGAACAGCCAAACCATCAAAACGGTCTGCGCTGTAGTAGCAATCATCAACGACAAAATGAACTACTTCATAGTCACTATCCGAATCGAAATAAAATCGCATTTGTCGAGCAAATGAACCTGCCCCGTAGATCAGTAATTTTTTTTTCAAAAATCACCCCTGATTAGATTTATAGAGCCGCTCACCTTCAGGCAAATAAAATTCTGCAAGGCTGACTGGGACCCTGACATTCATTCCAATCAATCTCTTACCCTGCTCACTTAAAGAATCAATTAATGCGTTAGAAAGCATGCGAGGAAAGTCGAATCGCTGGCGCATATATGATCTGCACATATTCAGTGTAATCGCATGCCTAAAACCATCAGTTTTATTAACTCCCGCCCGGTGCCAAAGACGGCCATGAAATACGATCATATCTCCTTTTTTACATACGGCTCTAAAATACCGGTCTTCGACGTCGCGATCGACGAATTCTAGTTTATGGCTTCCCGGTAATACATGAGTTGCGCCGTTTTCAATAGTGAAATCATCGAGAGGAAAGATCACCCCAACATTTGTACAGTAGTTCTCTATAAATCTAGGACTATCAACATGCACTCGGCCACCGTAGTTGCTACTCCCTGGCGGAAGGCTAGACGACTGATAGGCATATAAAATGTGGGTGTCGGACATAATGCTGCTTACGGTCTCATTCATAGTGTCATTCTCTAACACTTGAGCAAGAAGCTTTCCACGCATCATCAAATTGTGAACCATTCCAGCATCAAAAACACCAGAATAATCTTTTTTATCTTCCTCGATAGCGCGACATAGCTCCGAACGTAAACCAACTACGAATTCGTTATCAAGAACCGCCGGTACAATTGTATACCCTGTATTATGGAATTCCTGCAACCGAGCTTCTAGGCTATCCATTGACAAACAACCTACTTAGTTAGAACAAAGCCAAGGTATTTAAATAACGACTTAGATGCAGGGAGGATACTCTGAAAATAAGAGTTAATTGTGCTGGCATGATCTTCAGATTGCTCATGCAAAACAATGCCTTCGTTAAGAAACCAATGGTAGCTTGCTTTAAACTTGGAAAAACCAATTTTTTTGGCCACCGCTCTGACCTCATCATCATCAAACCCAAACTGATGATTTTTAATGGGTTCCGCCATTACCAGTCGATCGATGTCAATATTGTATTTCTTTGAATTACGCTCATCGTTATTCAATGTGTTATAAATTTCTCGACTCAAATTCTCGTGAAGTTCTGGCATATGCTGAACAGTTTTCAGCATATGCCAAAATGCCCGATTGGGATTCAGGTCAATGTACAAAATACCCCCAGGTTTCAATACCCGGTATGCCTCAGCAAAAAACTCTTCGTAATTTAACAAGTGGTCCAAACACGAATAGGCGGTAGCCATATCAAAACTATTGTCGTCAAAAGGCGTATTCTCAGCAGCACAGTTAAACAACTCAATATTACCAGACGAAATATCGACTTTGTCTAACATCTCTTGGGTAACATCCACCCCTACCACTCGGGCAAACGAATTTTTAACCAAATCTACGATAAAACCCGTACCGCAGCAAAAATCTATAATTTGGTTCGGCTCACGCCCATTGAGCGCCATTTCATCAACTAAATCGTCGAGAATCGAGCTAACCCGTGCTTTATTTTCTGGGTTAAAATGGGGAGAGTTATTGTATTCTTCAACAATTGAAGAGTGAACATATCTATTCGCCTCAATCACACCTTCTCGAGATAGTTTATCGTTCATAAATTTCCTGAATAACTAGGATGTTCTACCAAACTGTAATTTTTTGAATTCATCATTTTAAATGAAGTGAGATAATATCAGTTAAATTTTCAATAGTCGCCAATTTTGCCACTAAAACGGACAATCTAGATATGATCCCCTTTAATCGCCCGCCACTGCTTGGGACAGAGGTAGAGTATGTGCTCGAAGCTATTAATAATCGTAAAATTAGTGGCGATGGCCCTTTTACACAGAGGTGCCATGCTTGGTTTAAAAGTCATCTTAAATGTGAGCAGGCCTTTCTTGCGCCGTCCTGTACTCACGCCTTAGAGATGATGGCCATATTGCTCAATATTGAAGCCGGCGATGAAGTCATTATGCCAAGCTTTACCTTTCCTTCCACTGCCAATGCTTTTGTACTCAGAGGCGCAAAAATAATCTTTGTGGATATCCGTCCAGACACCATGAATGTAGATGAAAATCGCATAGAAGCCGCTATTACGAATAAAACCAAAGCCATCATGGTGGTTCACTATGCCGGGGTCGCATGTGAAATGGATACCATCATGTCCATTGCCAACCGACATAACATCCCAGTTATTGAAGATGCGGCTCAAGGAATGATGTCACACTACAAGGGGCGACCCCTTGGTACGATAGGCTGCTTAGGCGCCTTTAGCTTTCACGAGACAAAAAACTATAGTTGCGGTGAAGGCGGGCTACTCATTATCAACGATTCAAAATACTCAGAAAGGGCTGAAATTATTCGGGAAAAGGGTACCAATAGAAGCAAGTTTTTTAGAGGTATGATAGATAAATACGGCTGGGTAGATATCGGCAGCAGTTATTTATGTAGCGATATCAATGCCGCTTACCTGTATGCGCAACTGGAAAGAGCTGAAGAAATAAACCACGATCGATTAGCAAGCTGGCATTATTATTATCACGGTCTCGTTGAATTAGAGCAGCGCGGCCACATTACTTTGCCAGAATTGCCAGACAGCTGCACTCACAACGGCCATATATTTTTTATAAAAACAAATAATTTGTCTGATCGGACTAAACTAATCAAATATCTAGAAGACCTCGATGTAAAAGCCGTATTTCACTATGTACCGCTGCATGCTAGCGATGCGGGGAAAATACATGGCTCGTTCCACGGGAAAGATATATATACTACACAGGAAAGTGAAAAGCTGCTGCGTCTACCGATGTTCTATGGACTGAGTTCGCACGATGCCAGCTCCGTAATTAATTCTATAAAAGCATTTTACCAATGAATAAAACTCTTGCGATTATTCAGTCCAACTATATCCCTTGGAAAGGATATTTTGATATTGTTAATTCAGCAGACGAATTCATTATTTATGATTCGGTTCAGTATACTAAAAATGACTGGAGAAATAGAAATAAAATTAAAACCCAACAAGGACTATCCTGGCTAACAATACCGGTAAACCATTCGCTATCGCTTAAAATTGACGAAGTGGAAGCAAGTCATAATATATGGCGAAAAAAACACTGGGCTTCGTTAAAACAAGCATACTCGAAGGCACCATATTTTCATGACTTCAAAGAGCTATTCGAAAATTTGTATCTAGATAGCAACGAAACGCTATTAAGCAAAATCAATATTGAGTTTATTAAAGCTATTTGTACCACCCTCAACATCACAACAAAAATATCACTAGCCTCTGACTATCCGGTAAAATCCTCCGAAAAATCAAACCGATTAGTCGATTTGTGCAAGCAAACAAACTCATCTATTTATATATCCGGGCCTGCAGCTAAAGACTATCTAAACGAAGAGCTTTTTCTAAAACAAGGCATAGATCTAAAGTGGATGGACTACAGCGACTATCCTCCTTACCAGCAATTACATGGCGCATTTGTTCATGAGGTTAGCGTTCTCGACCTATTATTTAATCAAGGTAATAGCGCTCAAGCCTTTATGAAGTCATTTTAAGAGGAGAGACATCTTCAATTTTTCTGTTATTATCACATAGTGATAACTAACACTAATCTCCACTTCGATCAGCGCAATTAAAAATATTTTACCCAACATAAGTCCTGGATAGAAGTGTCCACAGGCTCGCCAAAGCATAAAATTTGGCTGCTTGCTAACTCGAATGAGATATCTCATATATGACCTTAACAGATGTCTCTTTAAGACCTGATATTAAAACTAACGACATAACCATCGTGTTCATAACTCACAATAGTGGGCATTTATTGAAAGGCATTCTTGGTCAACTCAATAAATATAACGTTATGATTTTCGACAACGCTAGCACCGATGACACTTTGTCGATTCTACAGGAACAATATCCAACCGTAGAGGTGATTCCCAGCTCGATCAATCACGGTTATGGCCGAGCAGCAAATAAAGCTTTCAGGCATATCGATACTCGTTATGCTCTCTTACTAAACCCTGATATTGAAATTAAAATTGATGCGTTAAATACTCTTATAGAGACGACTCAACAACTTGGCGACCATTGGTTATTCGTTGCACCTAACACTGGTGAGATAGTCAAATTCTCCAAGCGAGAAAATACTAGCCCTCTAGACACAAATTCATTAAGGAAAATAACCTGTGCCACGGGCTGCGCATTACTCTTCAATTGTAATCAATACTGGTCACTCGATGGTTTCGATGAAAATATTTTTTTATTTTTTGAAGAAATAGACCTTTGCCGGCGGGCGGATAACAAAGGGATCGCTATGCACTACGCAGAACATATCCACTTACCCCATGGAGCAGGAAAATCGGTCAAAGCAAGCAGCAACTTGAGTGCTTTGCGGCAATGGCATTTTCAATGGTCACTACTCTATTACATTAAAAAACACAATTTTTGGATCGACTACCACACGACCGTCATTAAACACTTACTCTTTTACCCCATTAAAGAATTTTTTTTGGACAACGACGGGGCTAAGCGTTGTCGCACAAGAAGGGCCGCTACCAAAGCGTTTATCCGCAACAAAGCCGCTTTTAACGACCAAGGGCAACCTTTTATTCCAAACACATTTGACTAGTTAGGCACACTTACCAACCGCTCATTTTAACGCCCAAAATATATTTATCCGGGCAGAGAAATATGCACCCAGAAGGTTTGGCTAACTCGAGAATTTGCTACGCGCTTTCCTGATGGCCATTGACAATAACTGTGGTGCTGTATGCGCTAAGCAAAAAATATGGTAGAGCAACAGCAGTATTCACGCACATCCTACCCCTCTCCGCCATCAGCCCTCAGCCAATACTGCCAACATCTAGTCAGGCTTCGTATGATTGTGCTCTGCGCCCATTCTCTCCATTCGCGTTAACGTCCACAGCCCCGCATATTTATTAAAACTATTCTGCGCGTAACTCGCGGCCACTAAAAAACCTACTGAGCCATCCAAAAAGCCGCGTCGAATAAAATAGATTAGAATAAATGTCCAGATGGATCGGAGCATTGCGCCCACTAAACTATTACTGCGCTTACCACGTCCAAAATATTTCTGACTACCCAGCCAAGCGTACTTACTGTTTTTTTCTAGCGCATGCCCATAGTTTCTATGAGTGAAATGCAAAAGCCGGCCCGGCAATGTCACTATGCTCCCCGGCGCATGAATCATTTTTTCGTGCACCATGTCTTCGCTAAAACTGGCTCCCTCTCGCCAAACCATTCGCAAAGGAGATCTTCCACTACGGCCATAGTCTAAACGTTTATGATAAAGGGTGACCGCCCACTTCATTTTAACACCAATAACATCGCCCCGATCTTGGCATAGAAAGTCCTTGACCGACTGGAGCATTTTCGAATCTAACGCTTCGTCAGCATCGATCGCGAGCACCCATTCATATTGTGCCTGCTCCAAAGCCCGCTGCTTTTGCTTGCCATATCCAGGCCAATCCGTTTCCCAAATTTTGTCGGTATACTTTCTTGCCACGTCCAAGGTTGCATCAGTGCTACCGCAATCAAAAATGATAATCTCGTCTGCCACATCCTTTAGCGATTCAAGACAGCGGCCTAAGCGATCTTCTTCGTTAAGGGTGATTACGGTGACAGACAAACGGTATTTTTTACTCACTATAGCCTCCAGTAATTTAACTGCCGGCAGATCTTAATTTTTCGAAGAATATTCAGCGGTTTTCGCCTAAGCGCACGAGGCTTGCTCGCAATGAATTTGTCGGCAGCGTCTAGCACTCTAACCGACGACTGACCATCCGAATACGGATGTAAGTTCGCATTATACCGGCGAATTTCACTCATTAGCTTTTCGGGGCGTAACAACGCCCGCTCAATAGCTTGCTCAAGATCATCTGGCTTGTCGACGTCGATTAACCATGGCCCCGGTGTTCGATTCTTAAAAGTTACAACCGGGCGCTCAAGTTGCATGAATTCTTGCAAAATCGATGAGGTATCACAGACCATAACATCGGCAAGCCGCAAATAAGGAATTACATCACTGGTTTCAATAAATTGATAGTTCTCCGCTTTTATCGCTTTATACATCTGTACAATCGATGAATCCATTTCGGGATGAAATTGCACTAACCACTGCATCGAGTTCTTTTTTACCAACCGTTCTATGGTGCTGTAAAGGTGAGGTGCGCAAGTTAAATTTTTACTAAATGTTGAGGTCAGTATTACCGTAGGCTTACTAGGTTTTCTTTCTTTTTCCGACCCACTCAATAAATAATCTACTTTTGGCCAACCTGTTTCAACAACTTTAAAGTAACCTTTCTTTTCAGCTAATTGCTGAAATACCTCGGTGGTACACGGTCCGTGCGTACAATACAAATCAAAAAAACCGCGCAATCCGAAATGATCATCATCAGAGCGTTTACGAGCATTAAAGCCATGGAAAACTTGCACCTTTATTCCAGGAAAAAAGTGGGGCACTACATTGTTCGGCGTAAACACAGCTAACGGTTGGTAGGCCATCACTTCGTCTACCGTCAGGCAGCGCTGTTCGTCGTCAGTGAGATATTGCGGGTTGATCCGGTCGCCCAGTATAAACCAAGACACTTCGTCGCCTCTCGCTCTAATCGCATCTTGCAGCGGACGCAAAATTGAAAAACAATAGTTGTGGCAGGCAAAAAACAAATAGCGACGAGAGTTTTTCATAATGCGTATCGAGCGTTCAATCGGCTTGGATATAACTGACGGTATACTTAGGGATAAAAAGTAAGCAGCAGTATACCGATACCGACCTCTAAGGGGAACACTCTCGCTGAAACTGCCACTCTGAACAGGTAGTTTTTCAAACCATCCAGCCGGGTTTATCTGCATGGACAATCACAGGGCATCGCCCTCTTAGTAAAAGCGGCAAATCCAGCATATAATTGCGCCAGAGCGGTTTTCCCCCTCTGAGACTATTAGCAACAGCAACCGTTTTTCTGTATGGATTCTGGCATTAGTACAATGGGTAACAAAACGGCAGGTATCAAAATAAACGAAATCGAACTCATTCTCGGAAATTCTAATAAGCGTTTCTCCGGTGTGACGTCTACCATGCTGCAAGTTCTTGGCCGGCAAAAAGCCCTGCTTTCGCTGGCGGTGATGGGCCAACACTATGTACCTACTGAGATTCAAATTTTGACTTTCTGGCAAACCGCTAAACTGTGTAAATCTACCTTGCCAGATGGCCGGTATAGAATTTTTCATGCTCGACGAAACGATGAGATGATTCAGGCTCTATTATTACGCTGGTTATTCAGAGCAAAACTTAAAATCGTATTTACCTCTACAGCACAGCGGCATCATTCCAAATTTACTCGTTGGCTGATCAGAAAAATGGACGGCGTAGTTTCCACCTGTGATGCTGCTGCACGATTCCTGGAACGCCAGCCCGATATTATTGTTCCTCACGGCATCGACACCGCTCTTTTTTGCCCTGCGACCGATAAAAGAAAAGACTGGCAAGCCTTGGGCTTGCCCGGAAAATACGGGATTGGTATTTTTGGCCGGGTTCGTCGTCAAAAAGGTATTGATCTACTATTTACAGCCATCATCCCGCTGTTAAAAAAGTACCCCGATTTTACCGTCGTCATAACCGGCAGTGTTACACCCGATCACCAAGAATTTTTTGACCAATTGATGGAACAAGCTAACCGTGCAGGCGTTCATCAGCAAATTGTTTACTTAGGCGAGTTACCGTTTTCAAAGATTCCATCACTGTTCCGAGCCATGTCAATTATTACCGCACTGAGTAGGACAGAAGGTTTCGGACTCACTGTACTGGAAGCCATGAGCAGCAACGTTGCAGTACTAACCAGTAGCGCGGGTGCCTGGCCAGAAATTGTGCGCAATGGCGTAGACGGTTACACTGTTCCGAACGAAGATACGGCAGCAATATCCGCTAAACTGGAAACGTTAATGTCAGACCCCGAGCAACTGGAAAAAATGGGGAATAACGGCCGTACTCGCATTGAGCAAAACTACACTATTGAACGAGAAGCTCAACAATTGATAGCCTTTTTTAGAAACCTCTCAATCGCCGACTAATGCTATAGCTGTGGATTCACTACCTAAAAATTTATTACATCCCCGGCATTGGCCCAGCTGGTTTGCCGTGTTGATTTTGCGCATTATCTCCGCACTACCCTTTCGTGCTAAATTGGCGGCAGGAAATTTTTTGGGTAAAGTTGGCTACCACTTTATTCACAAACGTCGCCATATTGTCGAGGTCAATATCGACCTCTGCTTTCCCGACCTTTCCGCTAAAGAGAAAATACAGTTTGCCAAAGAAATTTTTAAACAAAACGCGATCGGTTTTTTTGAAATCGCTTGGGGCTGGTGGGCAAAATCAGAAGACATCGCTCACCGATATACGGTTGAAGGGTTAGAACATTTAGACGCAGCAAAAGCAGACGGCAGCGGCGTATTGTTAGTAGGCGCCCATTTTGTCCATTTGGACTTATGCGGGCGAATGATTAATCAAGTTACTCCTCTTGGCCCCATATACAGAAAACACAACAACCCCGTATTTGAATATGTTATTACCAGCGGCCGAAAACGACGATTTAAAAATGTGCTTGAGCGCTCTGACATGCGAGCCATTGTGCGGACACTACGCCAAGGCGATGTGCTTTGGTACGCACCTGACCAAGACTACGGCCGCAATCAAGCTGTATTTGCTCCGTTCTTTGGTGTCAGCGCAGCCACTTTGGTCAGCACATCAAAACTTGCCCGCTTGGGCCGTGCAAAAACGTTAGGATTATTTCACTACCGTGACCCCATCACCCATCAATATCGAATAGTTTTTGAACCCATCGATCCGGCTTTTCCAACGGGCGATGACATTCAAGATGCCACACTAATCAACGCCTTGATCGAAAAAGGCATCAGCGTTCAACCAGACCAATACATGTGGGTACATCGTCGGTTTAAAACAAGGCCAGCGGGTGAGGCTTCTTTTTATTAAAAATCAATCAGCAACAGGAACTAGCCATCCCTCTGGAGTAGGCCGCTGCCCCCGAACAGATTCGAAATAGAGAGTCTGTAACTTCTCAGTTATAGGACCTCGCGCACCTGTACCAATTTTACGTCCATCCAGCTCGCGTATGGGTAGCACCTCTGCCGCTGTTCCAGTAAAGAATGCCTCGTCTGCTATATACACTTCATCACGTGTTATTCGGCGCTCTTTTATTGAGTAACCCAATTCCGTTGCCAATTCAAAAACTGTCTTACGGGTTATTCCGTCCAAACAAGAGGTTAATTCAGGCGTATGTAATACTCCGTCGCGAACAACAAAAATGTTTTCTCCACTACCTTCTGCAACATAGCCTTCATTGTCTAACAGCAAGGCTTCGTCGGCACCGCAATCCAGGGCTTCTTTTAATGCCATCATCGAATTAATGTAATTGCCATTCGCTTTGGCTTTACACATGGTTATATTGACGTGGTGACGAGTAAAACTAGAGGTCTTCACTTTCATGCCCACTTGCTGCAACTCGGGAGAAGCGTAAGAAGGCCAATCCCAAGCAGCAATAATGGCATGTGTTTTAAGATTATCGGCTCGCAAACCCATGCCTTCGGAACCGTAAAAAAACATCGGCCGTAAATAAGCGTTATCTAACCCATTGACATGAACAACGGCGCGATGCGCTTCAAATATTTGCTCCTTGGTAAAAGGCACATCCATACCCAAAATGTGGGCCGAGCCAAAGAGTCGATCGGTATGTGCCTTTAGCTTAAAAATACAGGTACCCTGGCGATCAGTTTTGTAGGCACGAACACCTTCAAAACACCCCAAACCGTAGTGAAAAGTATGCGTTAACACATGTACCTTAGCATCGCGCCAGGGTACCATTTCACCATCAAACCAAATTGTGCCGTCTTGGTCTGCAAAATCCGGTGTGGACATAACTTCACTCCAATCGTTAAAAATTATTGTTTAGTGGGCGTTTTATACCGTGGCCAAGCAACACAGGAAAACACGTTTAAACTATGGCAACAAATTGCCATACCCATGATCTGACTCATATCAATAGCTGCGACTTGCCCGCATTGAATACGCAACCTATTGAGATACTAAGGCCTTTGAAAGGAATATCTTTGATTTCAAGACCGTTGCTGGCAGGGATGCCAGCGTCGAACT
>JAJRPK010000035.1 GCA_024280785.1 Gammaproteobacteria bacterium | reverse complement strand
CGAAATCATCGAGCCGACCGTAGCCGGTATGGCAAGCGAAGGCAATCGGTACTCTGGTTTTCTTTATGCCGGCCTGATGATCACAGAAGATGGCACACCCAAGGTTATAGAATACAATTGCCGTTTTGGAGACCCGGAAACCCAACCTATTATGATGCGTATGACATCAGACCTCGTTGATCTGTGTCTAGCCGCTATAGACGGCAGCCTGCAAACACAGCAAGTTCATTGGAGCGATAAATTTGCACTCGCCATTGTTCTGGCAGCTAAGGGCTACCCAGCGGAATACGAAAAAGGAAAAGAAATATCAGGGGTCGATCAAGTCACCGCCAACGACTGTAAAGTGTTCCATGCAGGGACCCAACTGCATGACCAGCAACTAATTACTTCAGGGGGGAGAGTTCTATGCGTGACCGCGCTAGGAGACAGCGTGGCAGAAGCACAGAGTAAAGCTCTCGACAACGCGGAAAAAATCTCATGGCCCGGTGTACAGCTTCGCCGTGATATAGGTTATAGAGCGATCGCCAAAGAAAACCTTAGCTAATCCTTATGGGTTGCTATTTATTGTTTAAACGGATAATCAACCTCATAGTTTCACGCCTATCTATGTGTCATATAAACCACGGTCTTAGGTCCCCACTTTTTTTCTTTATAATAGCAATTTTTACACTGACGAGCAGCCTGGATAGCAGCGCGCAAACATCGCCCACACCATTACAATATTCAACAGCTAAGGTCGCACCGATAATTTTAAGCTCTGGGGGGCCCACAGAATTCTTATTATCGAACTATTTGGAATCCAGCCCTCCCACCGTGGCTCCCACAGACCAACTAGAGACTACGAATCTAACATCAATAATTTGGTCGCCTTATACTCATCCTAACGCAGTAATCTCCGGGAACAAAAAATCGCATTGGTACCGCTTCAAAATAATTAATACAACTGACAAGCTTCATGCTTACGTGCTATCAATTACACCAAGCAGACTGCTCATCGCCAATATAAGTACCTCCATCGTTCGAAATGGCTCAACGATAAAAAAAACAGTCCATAATTACTATAGAAAAACCAGCCCAGAGACCGACACGAAAACAACGATATCAATAAAGCCAAATTCTAGGGCTATAATTATTATCGAACTGGTTTCCGACATGAATCTCATATCAGAAATCTCGCTTCGAAAAGCTAACTCCGACCTTGATGAGTCACTCAAAGAAAGAAATCTTTGGCTACTAATCAACGGCATTTTTATTGGCATCTTATTTTATGTGATTTCCGCCGCCATCGTCAGCCGACAAAGTGGCATGCTTTGGTTAATAGTTTATACACTTGTCGGCGCTAGCTCATCGACTTCATTCGCCGCACACAATTTCCAAGCATTTTCTTTCTCTGCAGAACAAATTGGAAAACTATCGGTTATTGCCGGCGGCGCTAGCACAGTTCTTTTTATTGGCGTACTAAAATATATTTTTCTCCACCATCGCATATTAAAAACAATTAGCAACGTCCATATAATAATCGCATTTGTCACATTTTCCGCATTGTTATGGCTACTTCCCCTGGCACTCGCCCATACAATAATGATACCTCTCTTTTTTTGCAGCATATTTTTTACATTTTATATTTCTATTAATGCCTATTCCTCCCATACGGACCCCCCGATCATTGCCGCCTCAACGGGCTTACTAAAGCTAGCTCTCTTATTGTCATTGGTATGGGCTCTCTATGAAAGACGGGCAGGAAACATCAATACCAGTACTCTGCATTACTGGGCAGTTTCTACTTTATTGCTCGAAGCAGCGCTATTCAACATCCTTATCATGTTCACCTACCGCAATCGACGGGATGCGGCTCTCGCACTGTCCATAGAAACAGCTAAGAAAGAAGCGGAGGTAGCAATAATATCTCCTCTGCTTAGTACCAGTCGCCACGAACTTCGCGCCCCATTAGCTGACATCATTGGCTTATCAGAATTAATCGTTGATTCTCCGCTAGATCAGGACCAAAGAAAATATATTTTAGAGATCCAACGCTCCAGCCATATAGCACTTAATAAAATTAACGACATTTTTTCTTTTCAAAAGCAAGTAGGCACTAAAAAATATCGTCAAGAGCCTTTCAATCTGAATAACTTACTCAGCGAGTGCGCTCAATATTATGCCCATAGAGCAGATGAACTTAAAAAAGAAATTGTCATTCACATCTCCGATCAAACCCCCAATTACTGGACTGGAGATCACGAGAAAATCAGGCAGTTACTCATGCATATGTTTGAGTATTTTCTCACCGTCGGCGATTTTCTCGAGTTATACATCGAAGCTACTCCGCATGAAAACAATTCACTAACTTTTATTTTTTCAATGCAAATCGATGACAGTGAGGGGGAAGAAAGCCTTGTAGCTCCAAACATATTATCGATTGCAAAATCGTTAGTTCAGAAGCTGGATGGGAAACTCGTCACGACTCAACGCGAGAGCAAGCAGCGTATCAACATTTCTATTCCCGCCACCGCAAATATAAACCAATCCAGACAGCATTCCGATGTAGGATTATTAAAAAGAAAGCGCATCATTGTCATTGACGATAATCCGACAGTTTGTAACGTTATAGAGTCTTATCTAACACAATGGGATATAGAGACTTTCAAGGCCAACAACTTTCACGATGCACTCGCAATTATTCGATATCAATCAGACATTGAATGTCCGATTGACTTAGCACTAATTGACTATGTCATGCCCATCAACAACGGCATGGATATTGCCAAATCGCTGCGATCTGACCCTACAGCTCCCGACAATACGGCAATTATAATCATGTCAAATGCTGCACAGCTCATTGACCCTGTCATGGCCAAGAATTATGGGGTCAATCGTATTTTAGAAAAGCCGGTGTTGGCTCAAACATTAAAACTGGTATTACTCGAAGAATTTTACTTTTTAAAATCGCTCGAAAAAGATTACTCTGTTACACGATCCCTTTTATCAGAAATGCCTTCGACGTTAATAAATGATAACCCCCCCCTGTTACTCTTGGTGGAAGACAATGCTGTCAGCGCTACGATTGTGTGCGCCATGCTGAAGGAACTAAACATACCATACCACCATGCAGCTTCCAGTCGAGAAGCGTTGGAGTTTTTTCAAGTCCATCCCTATAATATCGTTCTTATGGATTGTCAGCTGCCCGATGAAACAGGGTTTGAAACCGCACGAATGTTTCGCAAAATCGAAAAACAACGCAACATGAACAAAGCTCCCATATTAATTGCTGCACTGACCGCTTATGATGATCATGAAAATCTGCAGAAAAGTCTCGATGCCGGCATGAATCAATATTTCGTTAAGCCGATAAATTTAATGCAATTAAAATCCCTCTTACAACAAATTTAATTTATCAGCATAACTACGAATACAATTAAGACACAAAAAACTATCACCTTTGGCCGCAGCGAACTTTTCATTCTTTTATTGCATTCATTATATTAAGAGTAACAAGCCACTTTTTCACCTAATGATATTTATCCACTATGCCAAAGCTATTTAAAAGCCCTCTAATCCAATGCTTAGCCATCGGGGGCATTATTGTTGCCTTTCAATTTTCCAACCGCCCTTTGCCTGTTGTAGAAATCTCTCAACAAGAAATTGCGGCTTTTCGTGACCAAATGCTTTTATCCTATGGCAATCAACAAGTTGTTGATGAAGAAAAAATCATTGAAAAAATCACTGAAGATAAAATAATTTATCGCGAAGCCAAAGCACTTGGGTTCGATAAAACAGATAGTGTAAAGGTGCGCCTTGCCAATGTTGCCAGCTTTTTGCAAATAATTCCTGCAAGCAGTTCAATCGACGAACGATATCAGGCAGCATTAAAAATGAAACTGGATGAAACTGACATTGTCGTGCGCCGACAAATGATTTCACTATACAAAACCAGCCTTAAACATAGTGCTTTTGTCGAGCCACCTACTGAAAAAGAATTAAAGGTATTTTATCTTGCGAACAGTGAACAGTTTCAACAACTTCCCCGATATGCCTTTAGCCATGTCTATGTACAACAGGCCAATAAAAACGGATTTAACGAAGCTAAAGGACTACGTGAGCTACTCAATGCCAAGCTGGAGGCAATCGAAAATTATCAACAAAATGATATCCATCAAGCTATCGAACTAGGCGATGTTTTTTATGGCGGCCATCATTTTAACCTACAAAGCCAGAGGCAAATAGCTAAACATTTTGGTCAAAATTTTTCGGAAAAGATGAGCGATGTAATATTGCATCAATGGAGTGACCCTATTCAATCGGCTTTTGGTTGGCACCTTATTTGGCTAGAACAAAACACTGAACAAAAGCTAAAACCATTAGCCGAAGTTCGAGAAAAAATCATTCGCAAGTTAACTCAACAGAAAAAAGAAAAAATATTTCGACAACAGCTATTAGAAATTCGTGAAAAGTATCAGCTGGTCGTCGAAGAGAGTAATTTGGCAAACGGCAACCCGTCTGACCTCACCTCTGCACCGGGGGGCGTATAGAATGATCAAAAAAAACCTAAGCTATTTATTTGCGACCATTACCTTATTTTTAATGGGATCGACATCACTGCACGCCCATCCTTTGGCACCGGGATTACTGGCGCTAACTGAAACTCAGACCCATCAGTTTCAATCCGTTTGGAAACTACCCAATAAAATTGCTGACCGAGGAGCCCTACTGCCAACCTTTCCCGAAGACTGCGAAATGAAAGACATTCAGCTACCCGTCGCTACCGGTACGGGCCGATCACAGAGTTTTAAACTGATCTGCCAGTCGGCACTGTTTAATCAGAAGGTAGGTGTGCAAGGAATGAGTCTAAATACGAGTGGCGTTCTGCTAAGAATTAACTTTCTCGATGACAGCGTTGTTCACCAAATGCTAAATTATCAGAGAAATTCGCTAATTATTCCAGCTAAACAATCGTTGCTTACTGTGTTTACTCGATATGTCACGCTCGGCGTCGAGCATCTAATTCAGGGAATCGACCATGTACTATTTGTCATTACTCTAGCAATATTAGTCGGCTGGAATAGAAAACTGTTTTGGACCATCACGCTGTTTACCTTAGGCCACAGCATAACTTTATCATTAGCATCACTCGGTTTTATCCGCTTTCCCGTATTAATCATCGAAGCGATGATCGCGCTATCAATTGCGTGGGCAGCAACAGATGTCATTAACAACAAAACAAAAGGGGTGTTCAAAAAACGCCCTTGGATAATGTCTGGCGGCTTCGGCTTACTCCATGGAATGGGCTTTGCAACTGCATTGTCGGATATTGGTCTCCCCCAGCAAGCACTTACTATATCGCTCGCGGCATTTAATATCGGGATTGAAATAGGGCAACTAATAGTTATAGCTGTTTTCTTTGCTGGTACATTTACCATCAAGCGAATGGCAAATCAGTGGCGTATCAATACGCCGCCCTGGTTAAAACCACTAATTTGTTATGCCATCGCCACTGCAGGATCCGTTTGGTTTTGGCAGCGCTTATTCGGAATCTAACGATTAGATTGTGGCTCTCTACAAATTTACACTTGCATAAATACCCAAAATTTTATCTGGCCCCAACGCTATTTGCATAAACCTCCACCTAGCAACCGGTAAGGCTCACAGTTATAAATCAACCGCCCAGCCTCGCCGTGCTGCCAGTCCAGAGCTTTGATGGCATAGCTCGGCGCCATCCCTGGAGCCGCTTTATTCTGTAAGCGATCAAGTGCAATTGG